>JAHEKJ010000121.1 GCA_024638385.1 Gammaproteobacteria bacterium
CGGCGACTCCAAGTGCAGCTGACGAGACCCTGACGTCTCGCGGCGCGATCGCGGTACCGGCCGTGCTCCGTCATCCCGCGGCTCGACCGCCCATCCGAATGTCATCCCGCGGCTCGACCGTCCACCCGAACGTCATCCCGCGGCTCGACCGTCCACCCGAATGTCATCCCGCGGCTTGACCGCCCACCCGAATGTCATCCCGCGGCTTGACCGCGGGATCCAGGGGGTGTTAGCACTAATATGAATATTGGCTCTGACACTGGATCCCGCACGCCCGTCGATATTCTGGGGGTCAGCGCCTTCCTACGAATCGTGGCTTCGAATCGGTCCTCTCGGGGTCGGACCTCGACAAGTCTCTGATTGCAATAGAATTTCGTTCGGAAATTGACCTGTTTTGAAGCTTAGAGTGCTGTTTTCAGGCGCAGAATCGGCCATCTAGGCCCGCTGTGGTAGGAGGTTCGACCGGTTCGCTTCGCGGGCTCTTTTGATGGGCTAAATGGGGCGTTCAAGCGCGAATTCGGGGCTCAAAATCCGACTAATCTCATTTGAATCAGAGAGTTAGCGAGGTCCGACCCGATCGGGCCGTCGTTTCGACTATCGCCGCGATGATAATCCACTACCGCGACCCGCGCGGCCGGTTCGGTACGCGGCATCGCGACGCTTCAGATCGGCGACGATTCGTGCGCGAGATCGGGTTCGCCACAGTGCTCGAGTATGAAGGCGCGGGTCGCGTCGCGCAGTCGCAGCGCTTCGGCCCACTTGTCGCTCGCTCGCGGGTCTGGAGCGATCGGTTTGCCGACGGTTACCGCGATCTTGCCGCGTCGCGGAAACCACGAATCGGGGCGCAGGCACGAGCGGGAGCCGCGGATCGCGAGCGGCACGATCGGCAGCCCGGCCTCGACCGCGGTGACGAAAGCACCGAGGTGGAACGGCAGCAGGCCGGGCATGCGGGTGAAGGTGCCTTCGGCGAAGACCATCAGCGATCGCCCGGCGCGGGCCGATGCCGCGGTACGCTCGGCATCGGCCAGGCCCTTCGCGATATCGAAGCGTTCGATGAACTCCGCCTCGATGCGCAGCAGAAACAGTCGCATCAGCGGATTACGGCCGAGCTCCGCCTTGGCGAGAAAGCTGAAGCGGCGCGGCAGCGCCGCGACCACGACGTAGGCATCGAGGTAGCTGGCGTGGTTGGAGACGTAAATGCAGGGTTTGTCCGCGGGCAGCAGGTTGTCGCGACCGTGCACCGACAGCGGCACGGCCGAGGCCCGCGACAAAGCGCGCGCCGTGCCCCTCAGGGCCGCCCAACGACCCCGGCGGGACGGGATCGACAGTACCAGAACAAACGTCACCGCCGATAACAGATAAAGCAACAGCCAGGCGTAACCGGCATAAACAAGCTCGCCGCTACCACGACGCAAGCGACGCAGCCTCGGCCGCAGGCCCGCGAAGCCGAGCCGTAACAGTTGCCACCAGACTGCGCGATGGCGTTTACCCAGGTGACCCTGCTCATAGAGTTCGCGGCAGGCGGAGCGGCGGATCTTGCCGCTCGAGGTTTTCAGCACGGTATCCGGTGGCGCCAGCACGACGTCGTCCGGCGGCCCGTCGGTCATATCGATCGCAAGCGCGTCGATCTCGGCGATCAACGCCTTGCGGGCTTCCGGATCGCGTTCGCGCGTCTCCGCCAGCACGACCAGCCGCTCGGTGGCGCTGCGTGCATCCTCGCTGGCGAAGACCGCGACCCGGCCCTTGCGAATGCCGGGCAGATCGCCGACCGCGCCCTCGAGCTCATCGGGATAAATGTTCCTTCCGGCGCGGATGATGAGGTCCTTGATTCGCCCGGTGATGTAGATCTCGCCCTCGGCGACATAGGCCAGATCGCCCGAGTCGAGCCAGTCGCTGTCAAACAGGCGCCGGGTGCCGTCGGGATTGTTGAAGTAACCCTCGGTCGCCGAAGGTCCGCGGAACTGGAGCACCCCGCGTCGGCGCTCGGGTAGTTCGCGATGGTTGGCATCGACGATACGCACCTCGTGTCCCGGCAGCGGGTAGCCGCAGGACACGAAGCGCAGGGTCCGCTGCGACGGTTCCGCGACCGCCACCGCTTCGCCGTCGAGCAGGAAACGCTCGCGCTCGATGGCGTCGATTTTGGGCCCCCGCGCCGTCGGCGGGAAGCACAGACCGAGCGAGCATTCGGCGAGACCGTACACCGGGAACATGGCCCCGGCCTGAAATCCGAATCGACCGAAGCGTTCGCAGAAGCGGATGACCGAATCGGGACTTACCGCCTCGGCACCGTTGAAAGCGATGCGCCAGCGGGAAAGGTCGAGCCCGTCGAGATCGGCGTCGTCGATTTTGTTGAGGCAGAGCTCGTAGGCGAAATTGGGTGCCGCGGACAGCGTCGCGCGGTGATGGTGCAGCGCCCACAGCCAGCGCTGCGGTCGGGTCAGAAACGCAACCGGCGACATGATTACGAGCAACACGGCGAAGTACAGGCTGCCGAGCCATGCGCCAATCAGGCCCATGTCGTGATACAGCGGCAGCCAGCTGACGAAAACGTCGTCCGGGCCGGCATCGATCGCATGCCCGTCGGCGCGGATGTTGGCGAGCAGGTTCGCATGCGTGAGCATAACGCCCTTCGGATTGCCGGTGCTGCCGGAGGTGTACTGCAGGAAGGCGAGGTCGGTGGCCGCGCGCGGAACCCGCTGCAGGTTTCCGACCGATGCATTCAAATCCGCCACAGTCACGACCGCATCCAGGGTCTCAACCAGCGGCTTGATCAATTGCGCCAGGCGCCGCGCCTCGGGCACCGTAATCAGAATCCTGGCGTGACAATTATTCAGGATGCCGCCCTGGCGCCGCAGGTGGTCCTCGAGCTGCGATGGCCGCAACGGCGGATAAATCGGCACCGGCACACCGCCGGCGAGCAGCACGCCGAAGAAGCTGAAAAAGTAATCGGCCGAAGTCGGTAACATCAACGCGACCGCCGCGCCGACTTCGAGACCCTGCCGTTGCAGGCCGTGCGCGACCGCGGTCGCACCCTCCCGGAGTTTGCCGTAGGTGATGATTTCGCCGCGGCCGTCGTCCCGGTAGAACTGGATGTGGGGCCTGTCCGGGTGTTGTTGGGCGTGCCAGTCGAGTACCTCGATCAGCGTCTGCGCGTTTTCCGGCGCGGCTTCGACGCGACCGAGCCGGAGTTCGCTGGTACGGTCCGCAGTAAAAACCAGATTTTGCTCGCCGCTGCGCGCGATCGCCTCGAGCAAATCTCGCGGCGTTTCGGCCTCGGCGAAGACCTGCTCCGACAGGGCAACGTCGAATTCCTTTTCGATGCGGGTAATCATTTCGACCCGGCCGAGGCTGTCCAGCCCGGCGTCACGCTGCAGCGAGGCGTCGAGACCGATCTCGAGTGTATCGGCGCGACGCGGATGCAGTTCGACCGCGAGCGAGCGAATCAGGTCGAGCAGCCTGATCTCGACAGCGTCGTCGTGCTTGCTTCGTTGGTGCAGCCGCATGTGTTTTGACTTTGCGGGTGACGAGAGATGGCGCCATATCTTACGGCAATTCTCCCGGCGCGGGTGAATAACGCGGCAAGTACCCACATGCCGTACTCGCGGGACCATTCCGTGTCTCCCGTTGTTCCGAAATCACATCGTCTGGCGGCGGCCCGGGGGAGTCGATTCCGGGTGCGCAAGGGCTTTTTGCCGAAACCTCGGCTCGATTCCCGCCACCGGGGTCGGATCAGGCCAAGCGACTGATTTGCATCGGTTTTTTAAAAATCGGCCATTTTTAGGCACTTAAAACCATATTTTTGGGGGGCCAAAACGGCCTTTTAACGACATTCCGCCAGTTATCGGAGCGCTCCGCTTGGCGGCCTGTTTTTACCCGCAAAAACGGCCGTTTAACGGTAAAAACGGGGCTAAATTTGACTTAATTCTTAATTAAATCATGAGGTTGGCAAGGTCCGACCCCGCCGTCCCGCCGGATCGGTGTCGGTCGCCCGAGCGCGCCGGCTGTCGGGCTCAGGCTTCGTCGATCAGCGCGCGCAGCAGGTCGGCGCGGCTGACCTGGCCGACGAGTTTGCCGTCACGCATGACCGGGAACCGCCGGTAAGGGCTGGCGAAAAAAAGTTTCGCCGCACTGACGAGGTCGGTTTCCGCATCCAGGGTTTCCACCTTCGCGCTCATGTATTCGGCGACCGTCCCGCCCCAGTCCCCGTGGTAGCTCGTGCTGAACACGATCTTCAGGCAATCCTTGCGCGACAGCACGCCGACGAGATTGCCGTCGGCATCGACCACCGGCGCGCCCGAGTAGCGATTGTCGAGCAGCGCCTTGATCGCTTCGTGAATGCTCGTCTCGGGCGTGAAAGTGAGCAGCTCGGTCGTCATGATGTCGCCGACGGTGCGCATCAGCGACGCTCCCGCGCGCGGCAAACCCCGCACGGCCGCAACAGTGAATCCCCGCCGCAGGACGGGCGCAGCGAGCCGCGCCCGAGCAGCGCGCCGACGGCGAGGGCGACGATCGCCAGAACAAAGACGACAAAACTGAAAACGAAAACGCTCATGATCCGGGCTCCTTCGAGTCGGCGCGCGGCCGGCGCGACTTCGGTTGGTCGGGGCGGCGCGGGGTGTCGCCGGCGCCGGTCATCGTTGCATGCATCGATTCGCAGGCGTGCATTCAGGCCCCGAAATCATCATTGAAAATATTCTGCGGCGGCACGCCCAGCCGTTTTAGCGCGGCGTGCACCGCGGAGATCATCAACGGCGGGCCGCACAGGTAGAACTCGCAATTCGCCGGCGCCGGATGGCTGCCGAGGTAATCGTCGACGATGACTTCGTGAATGAAACCGCGGGCGCCGTCCCAGGCGTCCCCGGGCGCGGGGTCCGACAGCGCGACGTGCCACGAAAAGTTATCGTGCTCGCGCGCGAGCCGTTCCATCTCGTCGGCGTAGTAAAGGTCCTTCAGCGAGCGGGCGCCGTACCAGTAACTGATCTTGCGCCGGGTCCGCGCGCGCTCGAGCTGATCGTAGGCGTGCGCGTAGAGCGGCGCCATGCCGACGCCACCGCCGATCAGCACGATCTCGCGATCCGTATCCTGGATGAAGAAATCGCCGTAGTAGCCCGAAGCAATCACTTCGTCACCGGGTTTCAGGCCGAAAAGCCACGACGAAACCACGCCCGGCGTCGCCTCCGGCGACGCCATCGGTGGCAGCGCCAGGCGGATGTTGAGCACCAGCCGGTCGGTCTGCCCCGGGCGGTTGACGAGCGAGTAGGCCCGGCTCTGTTCGGTAACGCTGCCGGCGCGCAGCCGGCGCAGCCCCATGCGTTGCCAATCCGCGTCGTAGTCGGGTCCGACGTCGATGTCGGCGAAATCGAGCCCGTACGGCGGTGCGACGACGATGACGTAACAGCCGGCCGGAAATGCCTGATGGTCCTCCGCGGGCAGCGTGAGCACGATTTCCTTGATCAGCGGCGCCAGCGTGCGCGTTTCGAGCACCGTGCACTCCCAGTTCCGCGCGACCAGCAGTTCCGGCGGCACCTCGACCTCGAGGTCGCCGCGCACGACGAACTGGCAGGCGAGGCGATAACCCTGCGCCAGGTCCGACTCCTTCAGCGTGACGCGCTCGACCGGCAGGATCGCGTCGCGCCCGGCGTCGCCCGCGACCCTGACCCGGCACAGGCCGCAGGTACCCTTGCCGCCGCAGGATGACGGCAGGTTGACCTCGGCCTCGTCGAGCGCGCCGAGCAGCGTGTCGCCGACGGCGGCGTCGACGGTCTGACCGCCGTTGATGGTCAGGCGGGCGCTGCCGCGCGCGAGCAGCAGCAGCCGTGCCGACAGCACGACCAGCACCAGCAGCAGGACCAGGCCGGTGAAGACGGTGCTCGCGACGAGGACCTGGGGCATGTCGGTCAGCCCAGCTCGAGGCCGCCGAAGGCGGCGAAGCCCATCGACATCAGGCCGGTGAGAATGAAGGCGAGACCGAGGCCGCGCAGGCCCGCGGGCACCCGGTGCTCGTCGACGCGCTCGCGCAGCGCCGCCAGCGCGCAGATCGCGAGCGCCCAGCCGACGCCCGAGCCGAAGCCGTAGACGACGCTCTCGGCGAAATCGTAGCGCCGCTCGAACATGAACAGGCTCGCGCCGAGAATCGCGCAGTTGACCGTGATCAGCGGCAGGAAGATGCCGAGCGCGTTGTACAGCGCCGGAAAGAACCGGTCCAGGATCATCTCGAGAATCTGCACCGTCGCCGCGATCACGCCGATCGCGGCGATCAGCTTGAGAAAGCTCAGGTCGATGTCGCCGTAGCCGGCCCAGGCCAGCGCGCCCTCGATCAGCAAGCCGTTGAAAATCAGCTGGTTGATCGGCACCGTGATGGTCTCGACCGCGATCACGGCGATGCCGAGGCCGAAGGCGGTCTCGAACTGTTTCGAAACCGCGAGAAAGGTGCACATGCCGAGGAAGTAGGCGAGCGCGAGGTTTTCGCTGAAGATCGCCGCGATCAGGATTTCGCTCACGACGAAACCTCCGGCCTGGCGGCGGGCGGGGCCTCGCGCTGTTCGGCGCGCCACGAACGTACCGCCCAGATCAGCAGGCCGAGTAAAAAGAACGCGCTCGGCGGCAGCGCCATCGACTTCAGCGGCGTGAACCAGCCGCCGTCTTCGGCCAGCGGCAGGATCGTGTAGCCGAGCAGCGTTCCGGCCGCCAGCAGTTCGCGCAGCGCGCCGATCAGCACCAGGATCCAGGCGTAGCCGAGGCCGTTGCCGAGGCCGTCGAGCAGGCTCGGCAGCGGCGGGTTTTTCATCGCGAAGGCTTCGGCCCGGCCGAGCACGATGCAGTTGCTGACGATCAGGCCGACGAACACGCTCAGGCGCTTGCTCAGTTCGAACAGGTAAGCCTGCAGGACCAGGTCGACGACGATGACCAGCGACGCGATGATCGTGATCTGGATGATCAGCCGGATCGACGCCGGGATGTGGCGGCGAATGATGCTGATGATCGTGTTCGACAGGCACAGCACGAAGATCACGGACACGCTCATGACGAGCGCGGTCGCGAGCGAGGTCGTGACCGCGAGCGCCGAGCAGATCCCGAGGATGTGGACCGTTACCGGGTTGGTCACGACGATCGGTTCGACCAGTTTTCGATTCGTGTTGTTCACGTGCCGGATTCCGCCCTGAGCCGCGCGAGGTAGGGGCCGTAACCGTCGGGCCCGAGCCAGAACTGCAGCAGGTTGTTGATTCCGGTCACGGTTCGGGTGGCGCCGGAGATGCCGTCGACCTCGTGCTCGCCTTCGCCGTCGCCGCGCACCGCGCGCACCCGGATCGTTCCGTCGGCGTCGGCGACCCGCTTGCCGGTCCACAGCGCCTGCCACGCCGGGTCGGCGATCTTCGCGCCCATGCCCGGGGTCTCGTTCTGCTCGTGGAAGGTGAGCGCGGCGATCGTGTCGAGGTCGGCGCGCAGCGCGAGGTAACCCTTCAGCACCGACTGGTAGCCGGCGCCGCGGACCGGCAGCACGACCAGCTCGACGCGGCCGTCGTCGAACAGTTCATAAACTTCGGCGACAGCCTCGATTTCGCCGAGCCCGGCGAGGTCGCGACCGGCGTCGAGCGCTATCTTCGCGCCCGGGTCCTGCGCGACGTACTCGCCGCTGGCGAGGTCGACGAGGCGCGCGCGCGGCATGGCGACGCCGAGCGCGTCGATGAGCGCGACCAGGCTCGCCGCGCTCTCACGCAGTCGGTTGGCGTCGTGCAGCGGCTTGAGGTTGATCGCGGTCAGCGCGACCGTCACCGAGCAGGCCAGCGCGACCAGCAACGCGATGCCGATCGTCTTGGCCGGGTGCGGGTTCGGCAGCCCGAGGAACGCCTGCCACCAGCGCGCGGGATTGACGCTAGTCACGTTGGGTTCTCCAGGTCGCCGCGCGTTCGAGCAGTGGCGCGAACAGCGCGCCGAGCAGCGCCGCGAGCATGACGCCGTCGGGCTGCGCGGGATCGAGCAGGCGGATGACGACGATCAGCGCGCCGACGCCGGCGCCGTGCAGCCAGCGCGCCGTTTGCGAATCCGGCGCGCTTTCCGGCGCGGCCGCGAGAAACAGGATGCCGGGAGCGAAGCCGCCGACCACGAAGTGCGCCCACCAGGCCGGCGCCGTGACACCCCCGGCGAGCAGGCTCGCCGCGGCGGCGCCGATGAGCGCGCCGGCGACGATCTGCCACGCCAGGCGGCGCCGCCAAAGCAGCCAGGCGGCGCCCGGCAGGCACGCGAGCGCGAGCCACGGATCGGCCGGCGCCGACAGGATCGCTCGCGCCTCGTAGCCGGCCTGCGGAAACGAGAAGATCGCGAACGCGAGCGCGACGAGGGCAGGCGACAGCAACGCCTTGCCGCCGAAGATTTCGCGCGCGAACACCCAGCCGAAGCTTGTCACCAGCAGCGCGCCGCCCCAGCCGACCGGCGCCGGCAGCATGACCGCGAACAGCAACGCGAAGCTGAACTGCGCGGCTTCGGGGCGAAGCCACAGGCGCCCGCCGGCGAACACCGCGCGCCAGATCTGCGAGACGACGAAGGCGAGGACGAGCAGGCCCAGTCGCGCCGGCGCCGATTCGACGCCGTCCTCGCTGACGCGCAGCAGCAGCGGCGGAATCAGCGCGAACGCCAGGTCTCGTTGAAAGGAGTCCGGATGGTTCAGTTTGTCACGCCTCCTGCGCACGCCGGGCTGCTGGCCGGGTCCGGCAAGGTTCTGCGCGAAATCATGTCGGCCAACGGCAATGCGAAGATTACGGGCGCGATTACTTCCGCCCGTGGATTCGCTTCGCGTTCTTCACCGCCCAGGCCTTGTCCTCGCCGCGATGGCACGACAGGCAGGTATAGTCCAGCGTCAGAAATGCGCGCCCCTGCGCGTCGGTGCGCACGAAGCTGCCGTCGTCGGTGAACATTTTCCAGTTCGGGTCGGAACTGATTCGATGGATGTGGCTGCGAATGTCGCCGACCGGCAACGAACCGCCCTTGTAGGCGACCGCGACGGAGACCGCCGACTTGCCGGTAAAGGGCATGTGGCAATCCATGCAGGCCTTGTGCGCGTCCGGCGCGACGGCCGCCTTCGCCTGCCCGGCGTGGCACTGGACGCAGGTCCTGGCCTCGCCCTTGAAGCCGCCGAGGCCGTACTTGGTGCTCTTGTGCGGCGCGTGGCAGGTCGTGCACGCGAGTTCGCGGTGCGGCGACGCGAGCAGGTCTTCGTACTGCTCGTGGTGTTTGACGAGGCCGCCGGATGCGTCGATCTTGGTCACGTCGCCGCGGATGTGGCAGGCGTTGCAGTTGGGCGCGACGCTCAGGTCGACCTTCGCCGGGTCGGCGACGTGGGCCGCGCCGGGGCCGTGGCAGGCTTCGCAGCTGACGCCCGGCGACGCCCAGGTGCCGTGAATGCCGGGCAAGCCGTCCTGGTGCGGACCGTCCTTGCCGGTCGCCTGCCAGCCGGTCACGTGGCAGTCGCCGCAGGTGTAGGGCTTGCGCGGCGCCTTGTCGGCGTCGTAGCCGGTCCATTGCGGCGCGTTGCCGAGGTGCGCGTTGGCGAGGTTGTACTGGCGATTCTCGGGTCCGGTCAGGATATAGCCCTGGCGGTCCATGAAGCGCGCCTTCCAGCCGTAGCCGCCGATGACGAAACTGATGTCGTTCCACTTCATACCTTTCGGCGGCGCGGGCACGCCGGGCGAGGTGCCTTTCGGGTAGACCGGCGGCTTGCCCGCGATCTTCTGGATCTTGAGCGGGTGGCCCGATTGCCGGTAATGATCGAAGATGTCCTTGTGGCAGGCCGCGCAGGCTTCGTCGCCGGCATAGTCATGCTTGGCCGCGAGTGCCGACCCGCCCGCGAGCGACGCCGCGCAGAGCAGGCCGCAGGCGGCGATGACTTGATTGGCAATCGAGAATTTCATGGCTTTCCTCCCGGCTGAAGCTGCGGATAATTTAGTACCCGGCCCGTTACGATTCGATGACGCGCGTCAATTATGCCGGTTTTCATCGCGCGCGGTAGCCCGCTCCTGCCCGACCGCTCGAATCAGCGCGTCTGTTCGGCGCGTTTATTCGGATTCGGACCACGCGAAGCCATTGATTTGGTTGAAAATCCGTTCGAAATCGGGCCATTTTTCGCGCTTGGACCACTGTTTTTCGCGTAAAAAATCGCC
>JAHEKJ010000122.1 GCA_024638385.1 Gammaproteobacteria bacterium
TACCATATATATCCGGCCTCTGCTTCCAGTCCGACTATTACTCGCTGTCGCAGGTGCTCGACCAGGCGCGCAAGCACAACAAGCGCGAGCGGCGCCAGTCGACCCGCGAATGCCAGCCGCTGATCGGCAACAGCAACGCGATCGAGCGCATCAATTTGATGATCGACCAGGTCGCCGACACCAATGCCTCGGTGCTGATCCTCGGCGACTCCGGCACCGGCAAGGAAGTCATTGCGCGCAACATCCACGCGCAATCGTCGCGCAGCGACAAGCCGTTCATCCCGATCAATTGCGGCGCAATCCCGGCGGATCTGCTCGAAAGCGAGCTGTTCGGCCACGAGAAAGGCGCCTTCACCGGCGCGATCAGCGCCCGCCAGGGCCGTTTCGAGCTGGCCGAGGGCGGCGTCATCTTTCTCGACGAGATCGGCGACATGCCGCTGCCGATGCAGGTCAAGCTGCTGCGCGTGCTGCAGGAACGCACCTACGAGCGCGTCGGCAGCAACAAGTCGATCAAGACCGACGTGCGCGTGATCGCCGCAACCCATCGCCGGCTCGAGGATCTGATCGCCGAGGGCAAGTTCCGCGAAGACCTGTTTTACCGGCTCAACGTATTCCCGATCGAGGTACCGCCGCTGCGCGAGCGCGCGTCGGACATCCCGCTGCTGATCCACGAAATGATCGCCCGCATCGAGCGCGAAAACCGCGGCTCGGTGCGCCTGTCGAAGCGCGCGATCGCGATGCTCCAGCAACACCAGTGGGCGGGTAACGTGCGCGAACTGGCCAACCTGATCGAACGCCTCGCGATCCTATTTCCGCACGGGGTCGTCGATTCGAAGGACTTACCCGAGAAGTACCAGACCGACGCCGAGATCGGCGAGGAAGAGGATCTCGAGCAGGACGGCGGCATCATTTCGCTGTCGCGACCGGACCTCAGCCAGCTGCCCGCCGACGGCATCGACATGAAGAAATACCTGACCGATATCGAAATTTCGCTGATCGAGCAGGCGCTGTCGAAAACCAACAACGTGGTCGCGCGCGCCGCCAACATGCTCAATATGCGACGCACGACTCTCGTCGAAAAAATGCGCAAATACGAGATCGACCGCGCCGATTAGCGTCGGAATTCTGGCGCCTGCGCGCGCGGTCGCGCGCTAACTCTCTGAAATAATTAAATTTATTGCATCTGGTTTGGCTTGTGCACCCATCAGGGTGTGAAAGCCGAAAATTCTCAAGTCGACGCCGGCGCGCTCGCCGGCCTGAAACTCGCCTTCGAGCAGTTCAATTCGCTGTCGATGCGCCTGTGCGCGAGTTACGACACGCTCAGCGCGCAGGCCGATCGTTTCGCGATTCCGTCCGACCCGATCGAGGCCGACCGTCACGGCCCGCTGTTCGACGCGATACCCGGTGGCGTCGTCGTGCTCGACCGTCACGGCCGCATCGACGCCGCCAATCTCGCCGCGCGCGATCTGCTCGCCGAGCCGTTGGCGGGCGAGCGCTGGCGCGACGTCGTGCAGCGGGCATTCCTGCCGGAACTCGACCAGGGCGAGCTCAAGACGTCCGATGGCCGCCAGTTCAGCATCGCGACGCGCCCGTTGGGCTATGCGCCCGGCCAGGTCCTGTTGCTGAGCGAGGTCACGCAGACCCGCGAGCTGCAGCGCGCTGCGCAGCAAAACCTGCACCTGGTGACGATGGGCAAGATGATGGCCAGCCTCGCGCACCAGATCCGCACCCCGCTGGCGTCGGCAATGCTCTACCTGTCGCAATGCGCCGACGAGCGCGTCGACGCCGCGACCTTGCGCAACTTCAGCGGCAAGGCGCTCGAGCGCAATCGGCATATCGAAAAGCTGATCAACGACATGCTGGTCTTCGCCCACGGCGGCCAGTTCGTGACCGCGCGCTTCGGCGTCGGCGAGCTGCTCGCCGAGCTGCGCGAGCAGCTGCAGCCGCATCTCGAGCAACGCGACGCGCATCTCGGGATCGACGGCGCCGACTGCGGCGCCGAGCTGCAGGGCAACAAGGACGCGCTGCTCGGCGCGCTGGCCAATCTCTGCGTCAACGCGCTCCAGGCCTGCGCCGCCGACCCGCGTATCGACATCCGCGTCGCGCCGACGCGCCGCGGCCTGCTATCGATTTCGTTGCGAGACAACGGTTGCGGCATGGACCGCGACACCCGCGCGCACCTGTTCGATCCGTTCTTCAGCACCAAGACCGACGGCACCGGTCTCGGCCTGGCCGTGGTCAAGGCCGTGGTCGAATCGCACCAGGGACGAATCGCAGTCTATTCGCGCCCCGGGCGCGGCTGTCGCTTCCGGCTGTTCCTGCCGTGCCGGGACGCGCTCAGAACCCAGATCAGTTGAATCGAAATCACCGAAACCAGGGGAGTAAACCATGGTTGATGTACTCGTAGTCGAAGACGACGCGGATTTACGCGAAGCAATCTGCGACACCCTGCAGCTGAACCGGATCAGCTTTCACGAGGTCGAGAACGGGCAGGCGGCCGAACAGTTTCTCGACCGGCACGCGGCCTCGCTGGTGCTCAGCGACGTGCAAATGAGCCCCGTCAACGGCTACCAACTGCTCGCCGCGATCCGCCGCCGGCAGCTCGACGTGCCGGTCATCCTGATGACGGCTTACGGCTCGATCCCGCAGGCCGTCGACGCGATCCAGGCGGGCGCCGCGGACTACCTGGTCAAGCCCTTCGAAGTCACGAACCTCGTCGAAACCGTGCGCAAGCAGATCCGCGCGCCGCTGGCGGGCGACGACGAAATCGTTGCCGTCGACGGCGCCAGCCGGGAAGTGCTCAGGCTCGCCGCGCGCGTCGCGCAAACCGACGCGACGGTATTGTTGAACGGCGAGAGCGGCGTCGGCAAGGAGGTCTACTCGCGCTACATTCACCGCCAGTCGGCGCGCGCCGGCGGGCCCTTCGTCGCGATCAACTGCGCGGCGATTCCGGAAAACATGCTAGAGGCGGTGCTGTTCGGCTACGAAAAGGGCGCCTTCACCGGCGCGCACAAGGCCACGGCGGGCAAGTTCGAACAGGCCCAGGGCGGTACCCTGCTGCTCGACGAGATCACCGAGATGGATCTCGGCCTGCAGGCCAAGATCCTGCGCGTGTTGCAGGAAAAAGAGGTCGAACGCCTCGGCGGCAGCAAGCTCGTCGAGCTCGACGTCCGTATTATTGCGACGACCAACCGCGACCTGCGCGCGGCGGTGCGCGAAAAACGCTTTCGCGAAGACCTGTTCTATCGCCTGAACGTGTTCCCGATCGCGATTCCGGCGCTGCGCCAGCGGCCCGCCGATATCGTGCCGATCGCCGAGCGCATCGTCGCCCATTACGCGCGTGCCGCCGGCGAACCGATCCAGATGACCGACAGCGCGCGCGACCGGCTGATGGCGCACGCCTGGCCGGGCAACGTGCGCGAGCTCGACAACGTCATTCAACGCGCGTTGATTCTCAAACAGGGCCAGGCTATCCAGCCCCAGGACATCATGCTCGAGCACGCGATCGCCGAAATCCCGCTCGAGCCGTTGCTCGAGGACAACGGCCTGTTGCAGTCGGACCTGCGCGATCGCGAGACCGAGGTCATTCTCGAAACGCTGCGCCTGTTCAAGGGCAGCCGCAAGAAAACCGCGGAAAAACTCGGCATCAGCCCGCGCACGCTGCGCTACAAGCTGGCGCGCCTGCGCGACGCTGGCGCCGCGGTTCCCGAATGACTCGCAATGAAATCGATGCCGATCGGTCCGCCGGTCCGGACGATTCCGGTCCGCCGCGCGCGAAGTTGGCGCGATTGTTGCTCGTTGTCAGTAAACGGCTACGGAACGCGTCGAGCGGCGGCAAAATGTCAAAAAATCAACGTTTTGCCGAAACTTCCGCGTTCCGGGCTCCGATCCGTCAAGATATCGACCGCTGGGAAAAAACATGATTAACAGTACGCAAAATCACCTGTTGAACCAGATGCAGGCGCTCGAGGCGCTGGCCAAGGCGCAGGCGCAGAATCCCGAGACGCGCGTCGCCGGGCAAGCCGACTTCGGCAAGCTGATGCAGCAGGCGATCGACGAGGTCAATGCGACGCAGATGCAGGCGGCGTCGCTGACGCAGGCCTTCGAGCTCGGCGAAAACGTCGACCTGTCGCAGGTCATGCTCGCGGTCAACAAGTCGCGGGTCTCGTTCGAGGCGCTGACCCAGGTGCGCAACAAGCTGCTCTCGGCGTACCAGGACGTCATGAACATGTCGGTGTAAACCATGGCTGACGCAGGCATCAATCCTGGCGAAGGCCAGGGCATGGTCGCGGTCGCGCCGCGACCGCAGAACCCGATCGACGCGGTCGCGCAGTCGCGCGCGGTGCGTCATTTCGGCAAGCTCATCGGGCTGGCCGGCGCGATCGCGATCGGCATGGTCGTCGTGCTGTGGACCGCCGAGCCGACCTATGCCCCGCTGTACAGCAACCTGTCGGGCAGGGACGCGACCCAGGTCGCCGATACGCTGATGTCGCGCAATATCGACTTCAAGCTCGATGCCGGCACCGGCGCGCTGCTCGTCGACCAGGCGAAGCTCGCCGAGGCGCGGCTGTTGCTCGCGTCGCAGGGCCTGCCCGAGGGTTCGGCCAAGGGCCTCGAAATGCTGCAGCAGGACCAGGGCCTCGGCACCAGCCAGTTCATCGAGACCGCGCGCTACAACCACGCGCTCGAGGCCGAGCTGGTGCGCTCGGTCGAGGCGATCCGCGCGGTCGAGAAGGCGCGCGTGCACCTCGCGATCCCGGAACAGTCGATCTTCATCCGCAACCGCACCAAGCCGAGCGCATCGGTCGTGGTCAAGCTCTACCCGGGACGTGTCCTCAACCCGGGCCAGGTCGAGGCGATCGTGCAGATGATCGCGTCGAGCATTCCGGCGCTCGAAGCCTCGGCGGTCAAGGTCGTC
The DNA here is from genome assembly GCA_024638385.1 of Gammaproteobacteria bacterium. GTDB lineage: Bacteria > Pseudomonadota > Gammaproteobacteria. Next base: position 4,919 of record JAHEKJ010000122.1, read on the forward strand.
GACCAGTTCGGCCGGCTGCTGACCGACGACGGCGACGCCGGCATGGCGCTGACGTCGCGCCAGTTCGATTACACCCGCAAGCTCGAGGACAAGTTCGTCGACCGCATCATCAACCTGCTGCAACCGATCGTCGGCGAGGGCCGGGTCAACGCGCAGGTCGCCGCACAGCTCGATTTCTCGGCGGTCGAATCGACCCGCGAAGCCTACGATCCGGAGCGCAGCGTGATTCGCAGCGAGCAGATCAGCGAGGAAGAGAGCCGCAACCTGAACCAGGCTTTCGGCATCCCCGGCGCGCTCAGCAACCAGCCGCCCGCGGCGGCGGTGGTCGAAGCCGGCGCCGACGGCGACCAGGCCGGCGCCGCCGACGCGGCGCCGCCGATCCCGGGCAACCAGAATCGCTCGGCCACGCGTAACTACGAAGTGGACCGCGTGATCAGCCACACCAGCAACCCGGTCGGCACGGTCCAGCGCCTGTCGGTCGCGGTCGTCATCGACGACAAGCAGGTCGTCGGCGACGACGGCGGCGTATCGAAAACGCCCTACAGCGACGCCGAAATCGAGCGCTTCAGCAACCTGGTCAAGGAAACCATCGGTTTCGACGTCAATCGCGGCGATTCGGTCAGCATCGTCAACGCGTCGTTTCTCGAGGTCGAGAAACCCGTCCCCGCGCCCGTGCCGGCCTGGAAGAGCCTGCTCGAGGAAACCTGGCTGGTCAACCTGATCAAGCAGGTGCTCGGCGCGATCGGCGTGATCATCGTTTACTTCGTCTTCGTGCGACCGCTGCTGCGCTCGCTGTCGTTCAAGCAAGGCGACGCCGACGCGCCGGCGCAGACCGTCGGCGGGCCGGCCAATATGCAAGTCATGGCAGCGGGGCAGGCGATGCCGGGGCAGAACCCCGCGATTCCGAACCTGGGCGCCGACCCGAACGCGCAGCTGGCTAATTTCAAGCGCCGCGACGCGACCTACGAGCAGAAAGTCGACATGGCGCGCTCGCTGGTCATGGATGACCCGGCACGGGTCGCCAACGTCATGAAGCAATGGGTGAGTGAGGAGTAATGGCACAGGAGCAGGCTCAAAAATCGCCGCGCAACATGAACGGCCCGGAAATGGCCGGAGTGCTGCTGATGACGCTGGGGCAGGAAGTCGCCGCCGAAATCCTGCGTTTCATGCACCCCAAGGAAGTGCAGCTGGTCGGTTCGACCATGGCGACGATGAAGGACGTCTCGAGACCGATGGTCGAGAACGTCATCGACAATTTTTTCGACGTGCTCGAGGAACAGACCGCGCTCGGCATCGGCAACGACTCCTACATCCGCGGTATGCTCGAGAAGGCGCTCGGCGACAAGGCCGGCGGCGTCATCGACCGCATCCTGCTCGGCAGCGGCAGCAATGGCCTCGAGACGCTGAAGTGGATGGATCCGCGCGCGATCGCCGAGGTCATCCGCCTCGAACATCCGCAGATCATCGCCATCGTGCTGTCTTACCTGGAGCCGGAAAATGCCGCCGCGGTGCTCGAGCACCTGCCGGAGAACACCCGCGCCGGCATCCTGATGCGAATCGCGACGCTCGACGGCGTGCAGCCCGCGGCGATCAAGGAACTCGATACGATCATGGAGAAGTATTTCATCGACAACGAGAACGTCAAGTCGTCGATGGTCGGCGGCGAACGCAGCGCGGCCAATATCCTGAACTTTCTCGACAGCGCGGTCGGCAACCAGTTGATGGAGCAGGTGCGCGGCGAAAACGAGGATCTCGCGGTCAAGATCGAGGACATGATGTTCGTCTTCGAGAACCTGCGCGACGTCGACGATCGCGGCATCCAGACGATGATGCGCGAGGTCTCGACCGACCTGCTCGCGCTCGCGCTCAAGGGCGTCGACGAAGAGCTCAAGCAGAAGTTCCTCAAGAACATGTCGTCGCGCGCGGCCGACATGCTGGTCGAGGACATGGAGGCCAAGGGCCCGGTCAAGCTCAGCGAGGTCGAGGCGGCGCAAAAGGAAATTCTCGCGACCGCCCGCAAGCTCGAGGAGTCGGGCGAGATCATGCTCGGCGGCGGCGGCGAGGCGATGGTCTAGCCTGCATATTGCACGAAGGCGGCACACATTAATGAGAAAAGAACTGGATATCAATTACTTGAAACAGGTTATTGAACGCGTAAGGGACAGTTTTTACCTGAACGAAATCAGGAAAAATCTGGCTGCCAATCTCGAACGATCCCCCTTGAGCCATAGCTACAGCTATGGCTCGGCGGGCGATCGTCCGACCTTGTTTGCCAGATTTTCCCTGAGTTTCGTTCCCTTCATGCAATATGCAGGCTAGGCCGCGCGCGATGTCCCCCTTCACGCCTGAAACGGATCCAGGATCATGACCAGCGAAGACATAGAAAAGTGGCGCGCGCCGCCGATGCAGGCCGACCCGAGTCGCGTCGTCCGCTTCCGCGAGGAGAGCGACGGCGCCATGCCGACGGCCAAGGATATCGACCGGTGGCGCCGCGAGGCCGAGGAGGAAGGCTACCAGGAAGGACTGCGGCGCGCCGCCGCCGAAGCCGCCACGTTGCAGCGGCGCCTGCTCGAGCTGCTCGATTTCTTCGAGCACCCGCTCAGACAGCTCAACGAGGAAATCGAGCACCAGCTGACCCAGGTCGCGGTGACGCTGGCGCAGCAACTCGTGCGCCGCGAACTCAAGGTCGAGCCGGGCGAAATCATCGGCCTGATCCGCGATTCGGTGAAATTGTTGCCGGGCCACGCGCGCAACGTCTCGATCCTGCTGCATCCGGACGACGCCGATCTCGTGCGCAATGCGCTGGCGCTCGACGAACATACCGATGAACACGGCTGGAAACTGGTCGAAGACCCGATGATCACGCGCGGCGGCTGCGAGATTCAGGCGCCGCCGTCGGCGATCAACGCGACGCTCGAAAACCGGCTGTCGGCGCTGGCGGCATCGGTACTCGGCGGCGAGCGGGAGCAGGACGGATGAGCGATCCGCTGATCGAACAGGCGCGCCTCGACTGGATGACGGCGCTGGCGCGGGTCGGCAGCGAGGCCCGCCGCCACGCCCGCCCGGTGGTCGAGGGCGTGCTCACACGAATGGTCGGATTGACGCTCGAGGCGGTCGGTTGCCAGGCGCCGATCGGCGCGCGTTGCGACGTCATCAACGCCGGCGGCGAGCGCGTCGAGACCGAAGTCGTCGGCTTCGCCGGCGATCGGCTCTACCTGATGCCGACCTCCGAGGTGCGCGGCCTGACCCCGAACGCGCGCGTGATCCCGACGCACCACGGCTCGGACGCGCAGGTCGGACCGGAACTGCTCGGCCGCGTCATCGACGGCCGCGGCCGGCCGCTCGACGATCGTGGGCCGTTGCGCGCGCGGCAAAAGGTCGCGCTCGCCGGCAAGGAAATCAACCCGCTCGCGCGCACGCCGATCCGCGATGTGCTCGATGTCGGCGTGCGCGCGATCAACGCGCTGTGCCCGATCGGGCGCGGCCAGCGGATGGGCCTGTTCGCCGGCAGCGGCGTCGGCAAATCGATTCTGCTCGGCATGATGACGCGCTACACCGCGGCCGACATCGTTGTCGTCGGCCTGATCGGCGAGCGCGGCCGCGAGGTCAAGGAATTCGTCCAGGAGATACTCGGTGCGCAGGGCTTGCGCAAGGCGGTCGTCGTCGCGGCGCCGGCCGACGCGTCGCCGTTGTCGAGAATCCACGGCGCGATGCAGGCGACCAGTATCGCCGAGTATTTTCGCGACCAGGGCAAGAACGTGCTGTTGCTGATGGATTCGCTGACGCGCTTCGCCCAGGCGCAACGCGAGATCGCGCTCGCGATCGGCGAACCGCCGGCCACCAAGGGCTACCCGCCGTCGGTGTTCGCGCGCCTGCCGCAACTGGTCGAGCGCGCCGGCAACGGCGCGCGCAACGCCGGCTCGATCACCGCGTTCTATACCGTGCTGGTCGAGGGCGACGATCACAACGACCCGATTGCCGACGCGGCGCGCGCGATCCTCGACGGTCATATCGTGCTGTCTCGGCAACTGGCCGATGTCGGGCTCTACCCGGCGATCGACATCGAATCCTCGATCAGCCGCCTCGCGCCGCAGATCACACGACCCGAGCAGCAGCGCCAGATTCAGCAGTTCAAGCGCATCTACGGCCTCTACCAGCACAACCGGGACCTGATCAGCGTCGGCGCCTACCAGCGGGGCTCGGACCCGGCGATCGACGAAGCGATCCGGATGCAGCCGAAGTTGATCGAGTTCATCGCCCAGGATATCGAGCAGTCATTCGGATTCGACGCCAGCCTCGCCGAGCTCGACGCGCTGCTCGCGAGCGCCGCCGACGAGTCCGCCGCCGCGGCGAGCGCCGCCTCGGCTGCGACTGACGAGGCGCCGGCATGACCCGGGCCAAGCGCTTGCAGCCGGTGGTGCAGCACACCGACGACAAGGAGCAGCGCGCGCTGCGCGAGTTCGCCGCGAGCCAGGGGCTGCTCGAGAGCGAGCGCGCGCGGCTGGCCCAGCTCGAAGCTTACCGGTTCGAATATCTCGACAAGCGACAGGGCCGCACGGCGGTCTACACGCCGGTCGAGCTGCAGGAGTTCAACCGCTTCCTGCGGCAGCTCGAACAGGTCATCGAATGCCAGCGCGACCTGATTCGCCAGCGCGAACGCGACCTCGCCGACAAGCGCCGCGCGTGGTACGCGACGCGCGCGGATTCGAAGGCGATCCACAAGGTCGTGGACCGGCTGCAGCAACAGGACGACTACGAACAGGAACGCCGCGAGCAAAAGACGCTCGACGAGTTTTGCCAGCGTAAACACCGTCGGCTTTAGGGCCTGCCAAAGCTGGCACGCAAGATGCAACGTATCCGTCGAAAGCCCGCCGAAAGCTCGTCGCGGGCAACGACTGGACAAGCGTATGAACATTTTTCTCGCCGATATTCGTGACCTGACGGTGGACCTGAAAGCGCCGCCGGAGACCGCCGCGAGGCCGAATTCGGCGCCCCCCGAGGGGCACGGCGAAAGCCTCGATCCGGGTCTCGCGGGGCAACGCCAGGTGGTTGAATTCAATGAGTTTTTCGACCAGCTCAACGTCCCGATGCCGGCTCCCGCCGCGGCCCTGGCGCCGCATTCCAACACACCATGTCGCCGATCGTGAGTGGACCTCGAACCAGTTCGGGAAGCGCCGCCCCAAGCTGCATCTCCTCGGGATGAATTCCCT
>JAHEKJ010000025.1 GCA_024638385.1 Gammaproteobacteria bacterium
TGCGCGACCTCGCTGCCGTCGGTGTCGATCAGCTTGATTCCGCGCAGGATCTGTTCCTGCATCAGCTCGCGGTAGCGGTCCTGGCGATGCTCGCGCTTGGCGATCGCGCGCTCGATATCCTCGAGTCGAACGGATTCGCTGCCGGCCTTGCCCGCCCAGTAGTCGGCCTCGTTGAGCAGGTCGCGCACGCTTTCGACGTGCAGCGACAGCTTCTCGGCATCGCCGGCATCGCGCGAGGCTTCCTCGACGACCCGGGCGACGGCGTCGCGGCCGAGCGGCCGCAGGCCGCAATCACGCTGGATCGACGCCAGCAGCCTGGCGAAATCGCGGATCGTGTCGGCGCCGCGCGGCGTCGTCGTCGAGAAATCGGCGGTGACCTTGAACAGCTCGCTGAACTCGGGATCGAGCGCCTCGAGTAAATAGTAGAGTCGCGGTTCGCCGGCCAGGATCACCTTGACCTCGAGCGGCACCGATTCCGGTTCGAGCGACACCGTGTTGGCGAGGCTCAGCATCTGTTCGAGCGACTGGATCTTGATTTCGCCGGCCTTGAGCGCCCGTTTCAGGCCTTCCCAGGCGAAGCCGTGGCGCAGCAACTTGTCGGCGTCGAGGATCAGGTAACCGCCGTTGGCGCGGTGCAGGGCCCCCGGCTTGATCAGCGTGAAATTGGTCACCAGGGTACCCATTTGCGACAGGTACTCGACGCGGCCGGTCAGGTTCTGGTAGGTGGGGTTATCTTCGTAGACGATCGGCGCGCCGGTCGACTCCGTGTGGTCGACGATGACGTTGACGCTGTACTGGTAAAACTGGCTGACCCGGGCGGCGACGTTTTCGAGATCGGGCGCGGGCTCCGACGGCAGGAAGGCCTCGACGTTGCCGATGGCATGCCGCTTGACCTCGCCGAGATATTCCATCACGTTGGGCTGCTCGCCGTAGCGCTGCTCGATCCAGCTCATCAGCTGCTCGACCGCGTGGCGCGTGAACTCCTCGTTCAGCGCCTTGACCTTTTGATGATGCTCGCGCTGCAGCAGCGGCAGGTCGCGGATGACGTCCTGCAGCTTGCGCTGCAGTTCGGCGACCAGTTTCTCGATCCGCTGCTGTTCTTCCGGCGGCAGTTTTTCGAATGCCTTCTGATCGAGCGGGCGCCCGTCGACCACCGGCGCGAGGGTATAGCCCGCCGGCGTGCGCATGATGGTGATGCCCTTCTCCTCGGCCTCGGCGCCGAGTTCGCTGAAGGCCTGCTCCTGCTGGTCCTGCAGTTCCTGCTCGATTTCCTCGCGGCGGTTGCGGTATTCCTCGCCCTGGAAGGTCGCCGGCAGCGACGTTAGCAAGTCCTCGACGAGAGACTCCATGTCGTGGCGCAGTTGCTGCCCCATGCCGGCCGGCAGCTCGAGGATGCGAGGTTTTTGCGGGGTGTCGAAATTATTGACGTAACACCAGTCCGAGCGGCTGTCCTCGGCGCGCGTGCGGCCTGCCAGGATATGCCGCACCGCTTCCTGCTTGCCGAAACCCGACTCGCCGACGACGAACAGGTTGAAACCCTCCTGCGCGATGTCGACGCCGAATTCGATCGCCTCCCACGCGCGTTCCTGGCCGAGCGGCTGGCGCAACGGCTCGAGTTCGTCGGTCGACTCGAAGTCGAACTGGCCCGTGTCGCACGCCTGGTATAGCGCGTCGACCCCGAATGCCTCGATTGCCTTCTTTACCATCGCCGGATTATCCCCCGAAAATCGCCCGCTGAATCGACCTGGATCAATTGTATCCGGTGAATTATGGTGACAGTTAACTTAATTCCGCCGGTCTCGGTCCGGGTTTCAGTTTCTGCAAACGGCGTTGCGTTAGTCGTTCGAGCGCGTTGATAAAATTGTTGTCGCCCGCGGGTCGGCCGCTCCGGCTGTGTTTTCGAATGATGTCGTTTGTGATTTCAGTTTCGCGGGATGAAAGATACTGCCCCCAGTTATCGATACGTTCCAGCATCGGGCGCACATCGACAATACCATCGCCCTGCCCGCTGAGGTGCGCTGCGGCACTGGACCATTTCCAGTCGCGTGCCGTGATACAGAGCTTTGCTCTTACCGGATTGAGCTCGACGTAGCGCACGGCTGCGCGTAAATGGCATTCATCCATAACATAGGAATGGAAACGCTCCTGCCACAGGTGCCCTTTCCAGCGGTTACGACGGTTTACCTCCATCGCATATTGCCGATGCGGCTGAGCGAGAAATTTCGATAGCCCCTGATCCGTTTCCGGGACGACCACCAGGTGAACATGGTTCGGCATCAGACAATACGCCCATACCGCTACGCCCGCTTTTACTTTCGCGTCCTGCAGAAGATCAAGATAAAGCTGATAGTCGCGGCCGGTGAAGAATGTTTGCTGTCGTCGACAGCCGCGTTGAGTGACGTGATGCGGGAAGCCCGGGGCGACTACCCTGGCGATCCTTGCCATGGTTAACCTCCATATCGAATTAGCGATGTAATCTTAACGCCTTAGCGACTGCAAATTAGCATATCGAATTACTAAAGCAAACTCGTCGAAGTAGCTGCAATTAAGTTAACTGTCACCATAATTCCACCATAATTCGGACGCGGTCACTCAATAGCATTTGTTCGGTGTCTGCTATAGCTGTGTTGCAGTTAGACTCCTGCACTGTTGATGTGCCGCCTTGATTCAAGTCCGAATCGCACCGGGCAAGGGTATTTGAAAGGCTGACCATGCGGCTAGTCCGGTCCTGTTCCTGCTCGAGCACGGGAGACCAGGTTGGCCCCGGAAAACAAAAGCCCCGCAATTGCGGGGCTTTTGGTCTTTCCGTGGTGACGGAGGATGGCCTTACATCATGCCGCCCATGCCGCCCATGCCGCCGCCCATGTCGGGCATCGCCGGCGCCGATTCCTTCTTCGGCGCTTCGGCGATCATGGCTTCGGTCGTGATCAGCAAGCCGGCGACCGAGGCCGCGTTCTGCAATGCCGAACGCGAGACCTTGGTCGGATCGAGAATACCCATCTCGATCATGTCGCCGTATTCGCCGCTGGCGGCGTTGAAGCCGTAGTTGCCCTCGCTTCGCTCGACCTTGTCGGTCACGACCGACGGCTCGGCGCCGGCATTCTTGACGATCTGGCGAATCGGCTCTTCGAGCGCGCGACGCGCGATGTTGACGCCGACGTCCTGGTCGTCATTGTCGCCCTTGACGTCGGTAATCGCGGCGCGGGCCCGGATCAGCGCGACGCCGCCACCGGCGACGACGCCTTCCTCGACCGCGGCGCGAGTCGAATGCAGCGCATCCTCGACGCGAGCCTTCTTCTCCTTCATCTCGATCTCGGTCGCAGCACCGACCTTGATCACGGCAACGCCGCCGGCCAGCTTGGCCAGGCGTTCCTGCATCTTCTCGGTGTCGTACTCCGAGGTCGACTCGGCGATTTGCGCCTTGATCTGCGTGATCCGCGCCTGGATGTCTTCGGTCGAACCGGCGCCGTCGACGATGGTCGTGTTTTCCTTCGTCACCGACACTTTCTTGGCCGAGCCGAGGTCGTCCAGGGTCGCCTTCTCGAGCGACAGGCCGACTTCCTCGGAAATGACCTGGCCGCCGGTCAGCACCGCGATATCCTGCAGCATGGCCTTGCGCCGATCGCCGAAGCCCGGCGCCTTGACGGCGCAGACCTTGACGATGCCGCGCATGCTGTTGACCACCAGCGTCGCCAGGGCTTCACCCTCGATATCCTCGGCGATGATCAGCAGCGGCTTGCTCGACTTGGCGACAGCCTCGAGAATCGGCAGCAGTTCGCGAATGTTGGAAATTTTCTTGTCGAACAGCAGGATCAGCGGATCCTCGAGTTCGGACGTCATCGTCGCCTGGTCGTTGATGAAGTAAGGCGACAGGTAACCGCGATCGAATTGCATGCCTTCGACCACGTCGAGTTCGTTATCGAAGGACGAGCCTTCCTCGACCGTGATGACGCCTTCCTTGCCGACCTTTTCCATCGCCTCGGCGATGATGTTGCCGACGCTATCGTCGGAGTTGGCCGAGATCGTGCCGACCTGGGCGATCGCCTTGCTGTCCTCGCACGGGGTCGAAATGCTCTGCAGGTAGTCGACCGCGGCAATCACGGCCTTGTCGATACCGCGCTTGAGGTCCATCGGGTTCATGCCCGCGGCGACGGCTTTCATGCCCTCGCGCACGATCGCCTGCGCCAGCACGGTCGCGGTGGTGGTGCCGTCGCCGGCCACGTCGGAGGTCTGCGATGCGACTTCCTTGACCATCTGCGCACCCATGTTTTCGAACTTGTCCTCGAGTTCGATCTCCTTCGCCACCGAGACACCGTCTTTGGTCACCGTCGGCGCGCCGAAGCTCTTGTCGAGAACGACGTTGCGGCCCTTCGGGCCGAGCGTTACCTTGACCGCGTCGGCCAGGATGTTCACGCCCTTGACCATGCGCGTCCGCGCATCGTCACCAAATTTGACTTCTTTAGCACTCATTTGAGTTTCACCCTCTTCTTCGAATCCTGATTATTCAACTATCGCGATGATGTCATCTTCGCGCATGATCAGCAGTTCCTCGCCGTCGACCTTGATCTCGGTGCCGGAGTACTTGCCGAAATAAACGGTGTCGCCGACCTTGACGTCCAGCGAACGCACGTCGCCGGAATCGGTGATCTTGCCGTTACCAACCGCGAGGATTTCGCCCATGCTGGGCTTTTCGGTTGCGGTGTCGGGAATCACGATGCCACCGGCGGTGGTCCGCTCTTCCTCTTTGCGCCTGACGATGACTCGGTCATGCAGGGGACGAATATTCATGCTTGCTTCGCTCCATATGTATCGTTAAGGTTTCCCACCCCGAGGGGTGGCCCCAAGCTTGTTCCGCGAGTTAGCACTCGCCTATTGAGAGTGCTAATAATATTCAGCGCTCCAGACTAGTCAAGCCAGTTGGGGGAAAATTGTCGGTTTTCAAGCCCGATCAGCGCAAATCGGTGCCGCAAGCACCGAATTCACGGTAATCAGTCTTCGCGCCGGTACTTGACGCCGTCGATCACGTCGCCGTCGCGACGCTGGCCGCTGCTGCGGACCTGCACGCCGGCGCTGACGACGAGCCGCGCGGCGAGGCGCCGCACCAGCCATCTGCGGGTCGGCGGCAGCAACAGCAGGAAACCGACCGCGTCGGTGAAAAACCCGGGGGTCAGCAGCAACGCGCCGGCGACCACCAGGCCCATGCCTTCGAGCAGTTCCTGCGCCGGCAACTCGTCGTGCTCGAGCTTTTGCCGCGCGCGCAGCAGCGTCGACAGCCCCTGCAGGCGTAACAGCCAGACGCCGATAACCGCGGTCAGCACGACCAGCGCGATGGTCCAGCCGGCGCCGATCACCTGGCCGACCTTGATCAGCAGGTAGATTTCGACGATCGGAACGATCAGGAATGCCAGTGCCAGAATGGGAAACATCGATAACTCGCCGCCTCGACGGAAGCAGGGACAGGATAAGGGATTATTACCAGAGTAATAATGTACTCGGAGCAAACTGGGGTTAGCATATCATTAATTCAACCGCCGACGGCCAATTCCGATGTCCTCCCGATACCTGGTAATCACCTCCTGGCCCGATCTCGACGGCGCGAAAGCGCAGGCGCGCGACTGGATCGAACAAAAACTCGCCGCCAGCGTGAACATTTTGCCGGCGATGGACTCTATTTACCGTTGGCGAGGCAAGCTGCGCGAAGGCCGGGAGCACAAGATTTTCATCAAGACCCATGAATCGCGGCTGGACGAACTTCGGCGCCGAATCAGGGCCGCTCATCCCTATGAAACCGCCGAAATCCTGTGTTTTGAGATAGACTCGGGAGATCAGGATTATTTTGACTGGATCGACGCTTCGACCCGATGAAAGGATTTAAGACGACCTTTGCCTGGCTGCTGCTAGGCCTCGGCCTGCTCGGCGGTATTGCCACCGCGCAGGACGACGAGCTGCTGCCGCCCGAGCAGGCTTTCGCGCTCCAGGCGTGGCTCGACGGCGATCGCCTGGTCGCCGAGTACGCGATCGCGCCGGGCTACTATATGTACCGCCAGCGCTTCGAGTTCGTCGTCGATCCGGACGACGGCGAGGTTCGCGTCGAGGCGCTGCGCATTCCGCCGGGAAAGCGCAAGGTCGACGAATTTTTCGGCGAGGTCGAGACCTACCGCGACCGCGTGCGGATCGAACTGCCGCTGGCCTTCGCCGGCGCCGAGCCGCCGCCGTTTCGGCTGCGCGCGACCAGCCAGGGCTGTGCCGACATCGGCGTCTGCTACCCGCCGCTCAAACAGGCGCTCGCGGTCGATCCGAACGCCGGCGGCCGCTTCCTGCCGACCGCGTGGACCGGCACCGACCCCGAACCGGCCGCCGGCGACGCCGACGTCGAGATGCTCAAGTCGCTGCTCGGCGAGGTCACGGCCAATCTCGAACGGCAAAACGCGACCGGCGCGAGCGCGGCGGGCGAAGACGGCGCCGACGCGCTGTCGGTGCTGCAGTCGCTCGGCGACGAAATGGGGCTCGGCGGCGACGACGAAATCCTGCACCCGGACGAAGCCTTCATCCTGTCGGCGCGGCTCGACGCCAACAACGTCATTCGCAGCAACATCCTGCTCGCCGACGATATCTATCTCTACCGCGACAAGGTCCGCATCGCGCTCCTCGACGGCGAGGGCCACCAGGTCGGGCCGATATCGCTGCCTCGCGGCAAGATCAAGAACGACGAGTTCTTCGGCCCGATGGAAGTCATCTATGGCCAGCTCGACGTCGCGATCCCGATGATCTCCGCGCCCGACGCGAGCGACCGCTTCCGGCTGTCCTACCAGTACCAGGGCTGCGTCGAGGACCGCATCTGTTATCCCCCGATCACCAAGTATCTCGACGTCGACGCGGGCCAGGGCCTGATCCGCGTCGTCGGCGAACTCGACGCGACCGCCGCGGCGAATCCGTGGCAGGGCGTCTCGACCAGCGGCGCCGACGCGCCGGTATCGGAACAGTATCGCTATACCCAGTTCCTCGAGAACAAGGGCTTCTGGGTCATCGTCGGCCTGTTCTACCTCGCCGGTCTCGGCCTGACGTTCACGCCCTGCGTGTTCCCGATGATCCCGATCCTGTCGAGCATCATCGCCGGCCAGGGCGAATCGATCACGACGACCAAGGCCTTCTCGCTGTCGCTGGTCTACGTGCTGTCGATGGCGGTGACCTACGCCACGGTCGGCGCGATCGCCGGTTACTACGGCAGCGAGTTCAATATCCAGATCTGGTTCCAGGACCCGGTCATCCTCGGCATCTTCGCGGCGATCTTCGTGCTGCTGTCGCTGTCGATGTTCGGCTTCTACGAATTGCAGTTGCCGAACGCGATCCAGTCGCGCCTGGTGGCGCTGTCCAACAGCCAGCAGGGCGGCACGTTGATCGGCGTCGGCCTGATGGGATTCTTCTCGGCGATCATCGTCGGCCCGTGCATCACCGCGCCGCTGGTCGGCGCGCTGTTCTACATCACCCAGACCCAGGACTGGCAACTCGGCGGCGGCGCGCTGTTCGCGCTCGGCCTCGGCATGGGAACGCCGCTGCTGATCATCGGCACCTCGGCCGGCAACCTGCTGCCGCGGGCGGGCGCGTGGATGGACCAGGTCAAGGCCGCCTTCGGCATCGTACTGCTCGGCGTCGCGATCTGGTTGCTCGAGCGGATTCTGCCGGTCGGCGTCACGATGGCGCTGATCGCCGCGCTGTTGATCGCTTCGGCGATCTACCTCGGCGCGCTCGACAGCCTCGATGCCTCGGCTTCCGGCTGGCGTCGCTTCACCAAGGCGGTCGGCCTGCTCGTGCTGCTTTACGGCGCCGCCTACCTGATCGGCGCGGCCGCCGGCAGCAAGGACCTGATCCAGCCGCTGCGCGGCGTCATCGCGGCATCGGGCGGCGAACGCGCGAGCCAGGCGCACCTTGAATTTCGCCGGATCAAGGGTCTCGACGGGCTACAGCTCGCGCTGAACGACTCGGTGAGCCAGGGCCGCACGACAATGCTCGACTTCTATGCCGACTGGTGCATCTCGTGCAAGGAGATGGAACGCTACGCGTTCACACATCCCGAGGTGCTCGCCGCGCTCGACGGCACCGCGACGCTGCAGGCCGACGTCACCGCCAACGACCGCGAGGATACGCGGCTGATGAGTTCGCTCGGCATCTACGGCCCGCCTGCGATCCTGTTTTTCGACGCCGCGGGCAACGAGATCAGGCACCGGCGCGTGGTCGGCGAAATGTCGGGCGAAAAGTTCGCCGCGCACGTCGTCGCGACCTTTCAGTGAAAGCCGCCACGCCGTTGATCGGCGCGCTCGCGCTGGCGTCGCTGCTGGCCGGCATCGGCCTGTTCCTGTGGCTCGAACCGATGCTGCGCGAACCGCCGGCGAGCCCGTCGCCGGAACCCGAATTGCATGCGATTCCGTTGACCGGTGTCGACGGCCGCAAGCAATTGCTCGGCGACTGGCGCGGACAGATCCTGATCGTCAACTTCTGGGCGACCTGGTGCGTGCCCTGCCGGCGCGAGATTCCGACCCTGATCGAGTTCCAGCGGGAGCATGCCGGGCGCGGCGTGCGCGTCATCGGCATCGCCTTCGACGGCGCCGAGCCGGTGCGCCGCTTCGCCCGCGAGTACGCGATCGACTACCCGCTGTTTCTCGCCGGCAATGGCATCACGATGTACAACGCCGCCCTCGGCAACTCGAGCGGCGCGCTGCCGTTTACCGCGGTGCTCGATCGCGACCTGCGCATTTACGGCCGCCACACCGGCGAGGTCAGCCGGTCGCAGCTCGATGGCTGGCTCGCCGCGATAGAGTAGCCCTCCAGCCCGTGAGCGTGGGTTCATATGTCGCAAACTTCGCCAATCTGGCAGTAAAATCGCGAAAACTGGACTCAATCTTGTCGTTATGCAAAAATCACGCGGAATTTCTTCCGAGGCGCGGAAACCGCGATAATGACGACAGTACTGGTTATCCACGGCCCCAACCTGAACCTGCTGGGCACGCGCGAACCGGAAATCTACGGCGCCGACACGCTGGCGACCATCGACCGGGAACTCGCGCAAATGGCGGCGAACAACGAGGTCACGCTCGAATCCTTCCAGTCGAACGCCGAGGGTGACATCGTCGGCCGAATTCAGCAGGCGGCGAGCGGCGGGACCGATTTCATCCTGATTAATCCCGCGGCCTTTACACACACCAGCGTCGCGATCCGCGATGCCCTGCTGGCGACGCAAATCCCGTTCATCGAAGTGCACCTTTCGAACGTGCACGCGCGCGAGGCGTGGCGCAAGCACTCCTATTTTTCGGACATTGCCGTCGGCGTCATCTGCGGCTTCGGCAAACACAGTTACCTGCTGGCACTGGAGGCCGCCATTCTCCACTGCAAGCCAGCCAGCCAATAGGGGCCCAGTCAATGGATATACGCAAAATCAAGAAACTGATCGAACTGCTCGAGGAATCGGGCATCGCCGAGCTCGAGATCAACGAAGGCGAAGAGTCGGTGCGCATCAGTCGGCAATCCTCGAACGTGGTTCAAACCGTCGCCGCGCCGGCGCCGATCGCCGCGACGGGGGCGGCCAACCCGGCCGCCGACGCGGCAGCGGCGGCCGCACCCGATGCGCGCGAGGAGCAAAGCGGGCACGAGGTACGCTCGCCTATGGTCGGGACCTTTTACTCCTCGGCCTCGCCGACCTCTGGCCCGTTCGTGACCGAGGGCCAGTTCGTCAACTCGGGCGACACGCTGTGCATCATCGAGGCGATGAAGATGATGAACCAGATCGAGGCCGACAAGGCCGGCCGGGTTCGCTCGATCCTGGTGGAAAACGGCAGCCCGGTCGAATACGACCAGGTCCTGTTCATCATCGACTAGGCGCTCGCGATGCTGGAAAAAATCCTGATCGCCAACCGTGGTGAGATCGCGTTGCGCATTCTGCGCGCCTGCCGCGAGCTGGGCATCAAGACGGTCGCCGTGCATTCGACGGCCGACCGCGACCTCAAGCACGTGCGGCTGGCCGACGAATCCGTCTGCATCGGTCCGCCGTCGTCGCTCGAAAGCTACCTCAACAATTCGGCGCTGATCTGCGCCGCCGAGCTGACCAACGCCGACGGCATTCATCCGGGCTACGGGTTCCTGTCCGAAAATGCCGAGTTCGCCGAGCAGGTCGAGTCGAGCGGCTTCAAGTTCATCGGTCCCAACGCCTCGGCGATTCGCACCATGGGCGACAAGGTCGCCGCGATCCGCACGATGAAGGCCGCCGGCGTGCCGACCGTGCCCGGCTCCGACGGCCCGCTCGAAGACGACAACGACAACAACCTCGAGCTGGCGCGCAAGATCGGCTACCCGGTCATCATCAAGGCGGCCGGCGGCGGTGGCGGCCGCGGCATGCGCGTGGTTCACGCCGAAGGCGCGCTGCTGAACTCGATCCAGCTGACCCGTTCGGAAGCGGCGGCGGCGTTCAACAACGACATCGTCTACATGGAAAAGTATCTCGGCAAGCCGCGCCACATCGAGATCCAGGTGCTGGCCGACTCGCACGGCAACGCGATCCATCTCGGCGAACGCGACTGCTCGATGCAGCGGCGGCATCAAAAGGTCGTCGAGGAAGCGCCGGCGCCCGGGATCACGCCCGAGCAGCGCGCCAGAATCGGCAAGCGTTGCGCCGAGGCCTGCATCAAGATGGGCTACGAGGGGGCCGGCACCTTCGAGTTTCTCTACGAGGACGGCGAATTTTTCTTCATCGAGATGAACACCCGCGTGCAGGTCGAGCACCCGGTCACCGAGATGATCACCTGGGTCGATATCATCAAGGAGCAGATTACTATCGCGTCGGGCGAGCCGCTGAACTATAAGCAGGAAAACATCAAGATCAACGGCCACGCGATCGAGTGCCGGATCAATGCCGAGGACTCGAAGACCTTCCTGCCGTCGCCGGGCAAGATCACGCTCTACCACGCGCCCGGCGGCCCCGGCGTGCGCATGGATTCGCACATCTACAACGGCTACACCGTGCCGCCCTACTACGACTCGATGATCGGCAAGCTGATCACCTTCGGCAGCACCCGCGAGTCGGCGATCGCGCGCATGAAGGGCGCGCTGTCCGAGATCGTCATCGAGGGCATCAAGACCAACATCGACCTGCAGCGCGAGATCATCAGCGACGGAAATTTCGCCCGCGGCGGCACCGACATTCATTATCTCGAGAAAAAACTGGGAATCGATTGATCGCCGATGGCCTGGTGGCGCGTCAGCCTGACCTGTCCGGCCGCGCGCCTCGACGCGGTCGAGGCGTTGTTGCTGGAACTCGGCGCCGAGAGCCTGTCGCTCGCCGACGCCGGTGACGAGCCGATCTTCGAACCGCTGCCGGGCGACGCGCCGGTCTGGCGCGAATCGATCGTCAGCGCGCTGTTCGACGATCGCGCCGATCCCGAGGCGCTGCAACTCGAGCTCGAGCGCGCGCTGCCCGGCGATCTCGGCGGCGACATCCGCCGCGAACGCCTCGAGGACGCGGACTGGGAGCAAGCCTGTCGCCGCCACTTTCACCCGCTGCAAATCGCCGCCGGGCTGTGGATCGTACCGAGCTGGTGCGAACCGCCCGATCCGGACGCGATCGCGATTCGACTCGACCCGGGGCTCGCCTTCGGCACCGGCGATCACCCGACCACCGCGCTGTGCCTCGAATGGCTTGCCGCCAATCCGCCGGCGGGCGAGACCGTCATCGATTACGGCTGCGGCTCGGGCATCCTCGCGATCGCCGCGCAGCGTCTCGGTGCGACGCGCGTGACCGGCGTCGACATCGACCCGCAGGCGCTCGCCGCCAGCGCCGACAATCTCGCGGCCAACGGGATCGCGCCATGCCGGCTGTGCGTCCCGGAAGACCTGCCGCGAACGCCGGTCGACCTGCTGATCGCCAACATCGTCGCCGCGCCGCTGCTCACGCTCGCGTCGCGCTTCGCCGAACTCGTTCGCCCGGGCGGTCGAATTCTGCTGTCGGGGATACTCAAGAGCCAGCTCGACGAGATACAATCGGCCTACGCGGGCGACTTCCGCCTCGACCCGCCGCGCGAGCGCGGTGACTGGATCTGCCTTGGCGGGCAACGAAGAGACGATTGAGCGATGTTCAACAGCACCCAACTCGGTGACGTCATGGAAACCACCTGTAACCAGTGCAAGAGCCGATTCCGGATCACCGAAAAACAGCTCAAGCAAGCCTACGGCAAGGTTTGCTGCGGTGAATGCGGGTGCGTGTTCAACGCGCTCACCAGCCTCAAGAGCTACGACGGCCAGCTGCCCGAGGGCTACGGCAAGCTTCCCGTCGCGGAGACCGCCGACGCGGGCGACGAGGCAACCCTGCCGATCAGCGATCTCGACAGCCCGGCGCCGACGCCGGCAAGCGTGCCGCTCAGCCTGCAGCAGGCGATGTACGGCGACGACAGCCGCTCGCGCCTGTTCGCGAGCCCGTTGCTCTGGTTCATCGGCATCCTGATCTTGCTCGCGCTCGGACTGGCGCAGGCGGTTTATTACCAGCGCTACGCGCTGATCGAGGATCCGCGCTTTCAGCAACAGGTCATGACCCTGTGCGAGGTGCTGCCCTGCGCGCCGGGCGAGTTTTCGAGTGCCGAGCAGATCCGCCTGCTCGAGCGCAACGTGTTTACGCACCCGGCGACCCCGGACGCGTTGATGGTGACCGGGTCGTTCGTCAACCAGGCGCCGTTCGCGCAGCGGCCACCCGAAATGCTGATCAGCCTGTTCGACATCCGGGGCAACCTGATCGCGAACCGGGTCTTCAAGCCCGCCGAGTACCTGCTCGAACGGCCCGACCGCGGGGTCATCGAGCCGGAATCCCCGATTCAGTTCCGGCTCGAAATCGTCGATCCGGGCACCGACGCGCTGACTTACGAGTTCGAATTCATCTAGCCGGTCCGGCGATAATCCGGATAAAAAATTCACAATCGACGCGGCGCGCGTCCGGCGGAGCTACCCGCGCCGTTCAACTCGGGGTATATTTTGCACTTTGCGCGGCGCCGCCGCGCCGGGGCCACCGATCGCGATGAGACTGCAGCACCAGCTGACGCAATACCTCCCGTTCCTGCGCTGGGGGCGCAACGTCACGCGCGAAACGATGCGTGCCGACGCGATCGCCGGCCTGACCGGGGCCGCGCTGGTGGTGCCGCAAGGGGTCGCGTTCGCGACCATCGCCGGCATGCCGCCGGAATACGGTCTCTACACCAGCATGGTGCCGGCCATCATCGCGGCGCTGTTCGGCTCGTCCTGGCACCTGGTTTCCGGCCCGACCACGGCGGCATCGGTCATCATGTTCGCGTCGCTGTCGGGCATGGCGGCGCCGGGCAGCGAGCAGTACGTCACGCTCGCGATCACCCTCGCCTTCATGGTCGGCGTGCTGCAGCTGATCATGGGTGTCGTGCGCCTCGGCGTGCTGGTCAATTTCATTTCGCACTCGGTCGTGATCGGTTTCACCGCCGGCGCCGCCTTCCTGATCGCGGCCAAGCAGGCCGAGGATTTCTTCGGCATTCATATCCCCGACGGCGCCGCGCTGCTGACGATGATCGAGTATATCGGCATCAACTGGGAGCAGCTCAAGCCGCTGGTCATGCTGGTCGGCGCGATCACGCTGCTCACCGCGATCATCGCGCAGCGCCGCTTTGGCGGCATGAGCATGATCATCGCGCTCGGCGTGGGCAGCATCGCCGCGGCGCTGTTCAACTGGCTGTTCACGCCCGAAGTCTCCGGCATCGAGATGATCGGCGCGCTGCCGCAGCAATTGCCGCCGCTGTCGCTGCCCGATTTTTCGCCCGAAACCCTGCGCCAGCTGTCGCCGCTGGCGCTGACGATGACGCTGTTCGCGCTGACCGAGGCGGTCTCGATCGCGCGCTCGATCTCGATCCGCTCGGGGCAGGCGCTCGACGGCAACCAGGAATTCATCGGCCAGGGCCTGTCGAATATTTTCGGCAGTTTCTTCTCGTCCTACGTCGCGACCGGCTCGTTCAACCGCAGCGGCGCGAACTACGACGCCGGCGCGCGCACGCCGATGGCGTCGGTTTTCGCCGGGCTGATGCTGGTCGTGATCGTCTTGCTGGTGGCGCCGCTGACGAGTTACCTGCCGAAGGCGGCGGTCGCCGGGCTGCTGTTCCTGGTCGCCTGGCGCCTGATCAACTTCATCCAGATCCACAAGATCCTGCGCGCCGACCGGCACGAGGCCGTCATTCTCGGCGTCGTCTTCTTCGGCACGGTGTTCTTCTCGATCGAGTTCGCGATTCTCGCCGGCGTCATCCTGTCGCTGATCATTTTCCTGCGCAAGACCTCGCGGCCGCGGCTGTCGCCGCGCGTGCCCGACCCGAACTCGGGCTCGCGCAAGTTCATCTACGGCCAGTTCCTGCCCGAGTGCCCGCAGCTGAAGATCCTGCGCCTCGACGACTCGCTGTATTTCGGTTCGGTCGCCCATGTCGGCGAGCTGTTGCGCCGCTACCGCGAACACTATCCGCATCAGAAGAACCTGTTGCTGCTGACCAAGGGCATCAGCCAGGTCGACGTCGCCGGCGCCGAGCTGCTGGTCAACGAGGCGCGCGAACGGCGCAAGATGGGCGGCGATCTGTTCATGTATCGGCTGCGCGAGTCGGCCGCCCAGGTTTTCGAGCGCGGCGGTTACCAGGACGAGGTCGGCGAAGCCAACCTGTTCGAAACCAAGGGCGACGCGATCGCCGGCATTTTCGAACGCCTCGACCCGTCGATCTGCGCGAGCTGCGAGGCGCGGATCTTTCTCGAGTGCCGCGAGGTCGCCGGACCGCAAGCCGCGGCCGAATCGCCGGACGCCGACGCAAAAACGGCCGACAGCGAATCGACGCCCGGAACCGAACCCGCGCCCGCCAGCTGATGTCGCTCAGGATCGGACCTTACGAATTCGCCAACCGGCTCGCGCTGGCACCGATGGCCGGCGTGACCGACCGGCCGTTTCGCCAGCTCTGCCGCGGTCTCGGCGCCGGCATGACCGTGTCCGAGATGGTCAGCAGCCGTCCCGATCTGCGCGAGAGCCGCAAGACCCGCCTGCGCATGGATCACCGCGGCGAACCCGGGCCGGTAATCGTGCAGATCGCCGGCGGCATCCCGAAAATGATGGCCGACGCGGCGCGCTACAACGTCGACCACGGCGCGCAGATCATCGACATCAACATGGGCTGTCCGGCGAAAAAGGTTTGCCGGGTCGACGCCGGCTCGGCGCTGTTGAAGGACAGCAAGCTGGTGCGCGCGATCCTCGAGGCGGTCGTCGCGGCGGTCACGGTGCCGGTGACGCTGAAGATTCGCACCGGCTGGTCGCGCGCCCGGCGCAACGCGCTCGAGATCGCGCACATCGCCGAGGACTGCGGCATCCAGGCGCTGACGATCCACGGGCGCACCCGTGAAGACCGGTTTCTCGGCGTCGCCGAGTACCACAGCATTCGCGACGTCAAACGCGCGGTGTCGATCCCGGTCATCGCCAACGGCGACATCGATTCGGCCAAAAAAGCGCAAATGGTCATGGACTTCACCGCTGCTGATGCTATTATGGTTGGCCGTATCGCGCAGCAGCGGCCGTGGATTTTCGCCCAGATTGATCAATTTTTAAGCACTGGTCTGGAACCCGAAGAACCCGCAGTCGATTTAAAAAAAGACTGGTTAATTAACCATTTACGAAATCTGTATGCGTTCTACGGTGAGCATCAGGGGGTGCGAATCGCGCGTAAGCACATTAACTGGCAGCTAGGCCAAGACGACAATTACAACCACTTCAGACCTGCATTGATGCAGGCCGTTACCGCCGACCGACAGCTGCGCACGATTGAGGCTTACTTAGACGATCGTATCCTGGAGGACTATGACCGGGCATCTTGAAGCGTGCCCACGACGCGATCGGGTTGGTGAGAGTGGCAAAAAAGAAGAAGACGAGTCAGCTGCAGCAATCGGTAGAGGCAGCGATTCGCAAGTATCTCGACGATCTCGATGGCGAGCTGCCCTGCAACCTGTTCGATACCGTGATCTCCGAGATCGAACAGCCCATGCTCAAGACCGTGCTCCGCCACTGCGACAACAACCAGTCCAAGACCGCGATGTGCCTCGGCATCAATCGCGGCACGCTGCGCAAGAAACTGAAGCAATACCATATCGAGCATTGATGCCACCATCGTCGCCGCCAGACCCACTGGCCCAGGCCGTCGTTCAACCCGAAGGAACCACCCCATGTCCCAGCCGATTCGCCGCGCGCTGATCAGCGTCTCGAACAAATCCGGAATCGTCGAACTCGCGCAGCGGTTGCGCGCGCGCGACATCGCCTTGCTGTCGACCGGCGGCACCGCGCGGCTGCTCGCCGACAGCGGCGTCGAGGTCACCGAAATCTCCGACTACACCGGTTTCCCGGAAATGATGGCCGGCCGGGTCAAGACCCTGCACCCGAAGGTCCACGGCGGCATTCTCGGCCGCCGCGGCGAAGACGACGTGGTCATGCGCGAGCACGGCATCGAGCCGATCGACCTCGTCGTCATCAATCTTTACCCGTTCGAACAAACCGTCGCCGATCCCGACTGCAGCCTCGACGACGCGATCGAGAACATCGACATCGGCGGCCCGGCGATGGTGCGCGCCGCGGCCAAGAACCACGCCGCGGTCACGGTGGTCGTCGATCCCGGCGACTACCCGCAGCTGCTCGACGAGATCGAGACCACCGGCGGCGTCGGCGACGCGCTGCGATTCTCGCTCGCGATCAAGGCCTACGAGCACACCGCGCACTACGACGGTGCGATCGCCAATTATTTCGGTCGCCTCGTGCAGCCCGAATCCGAGCGCGCGTTCCCGCGCACGCTGAACCTGCAATACCGGCACGCGCAGTCGATGCGCTATGGCGAGAATCCGCACCAGGCGGCAGCCTTCTACGTCGAACGCGAGCCCGCCGAGGCCAGCGTCGCGACCGCCGAGCAGTTGCAGGGCAAGGCCCTTTCGTTCAACAACATCGCCGATACCGACGCCGCGCTCGAGTGCGTCAAGCAGTTCGATGCGCCGGCCTGCGTGATCGTCAAGCACGCCAACCCCTGCGGGGTCGCCGTCGGCGACGGCCTGCTCGACGCCTATCGGCGCGCTTACAGCACCGATCCCGAGTCGGCCTTCGGCGGCATCATCGCCTTCAACCGCCCGCTCGACGGCGATACCGCGCGCGTCATCGTCGAACAACAGTTCGTCGAGGTCATCATTGCGCCCGAGGTCGAAGCGGCGGCGCGCGACGCGGTCGCCGCGAAGGAGAATGTCCGGCTGCTGCGTTGCGGTCAATGGAACGCAGCGCCGGCGCGGTTCGATTTCAAACACGTCAACGGCGGCGTGCTGGTGCAGGATTCGGACCAGGCGCTGTACGAGGACCTGCAGGTCGTCAGCCGCGCACAGCCCGACGACGCGCAGATGGCGGACCTGCTGTTCGCCTGGCAGGTCGCCAAGTTCGTCAAGTCCAACGCGATCGTCTACGCCCACGAGCGAATGACCATCGGCGTCGGCGCCGGGCAGATGTCGCGTATCAACAGCGCGCGGATCGCGGCGATCAAGGCCGAGCACGCAGGCCTCGCGGTGGCCGGTTCGGTCATGGCGTCGGATGCGTTCTTCCCGTTCCGTGACGGCATCGACGCGGCCGCCGATGCCGGTATTGCCGCGGTCATCCAGCCCGGCGGCTCGATGCGCGACGACGAGGTGATCGCCGCCGCCGACGAGCACGGCATGGCGATGGTCTTCACCGGCATGCGCCACTTTCGCCACTGATGGCGGCGACGATGCGGGTGCTGATCGTGGGCGGCGGCGGACGCGAGCACGCGCTCGCGTGGAAGGCGGCACAATCGCCGCTCGTCGAGCGGGTCTGCGTCGCGCCGGGCAATGCCGGCACCGCCGACGAGCCCAGCATCGATAACGTCGCGATCGGCGCCGAGGATATCGAAGCGCTGCTCGAGTTCGCCCGCTCGAACCGAATCGACCTGACCATCGTCGGCCCCGAGGCGCCGCTGGTGGCCGGCATCGTCGACCGCTTCGAGGCCGCCGGGCTCGCGATCTTCGGCCCGAGCGCCGGCGCCGCACGGCTCGAGGGTTCGAAGACGTTCAGCAAGGATTTCCTCGCCCGCCACTCGATTCCGACGGCCATGTACCGCAGCTTCACCGAGATCGGGGCCGCGCTCGACTATCTGCGCGGATGCGCGCTGCCGATTGTCGTCAAGGCCGACGGCCTGGCCGCAGGCAAGGGCGTCATCGTCGCGCAAAGCGAGGACGAGGCCGTGCGCGCGGTCACCGACATGCTTGCCGGCAATCGCTTCGGCGACGCCGGTCACCGCGTCGTGATCGAGGAATTTCTCGAAGGCCAGGAAGCCAGTTTCATCTGCATCGTCGACGGCGAAGACGTGCTGTCGATGGCGACCTCGCAGGACCACAAGGCGCGCGACGACGGCGATCGCGGGCCCAATACCGGCGGCATGGGCGCCTACTCGCCGGCGCCGGTGGTGACGCCGGAAATCGAGGCGCGGGTCATGCAGGAAATCATCCTGCCGACCGTGCGCGGCATGCGCTCCGAGGGCAATCGCTACCGCGGCTTTCTGTATGCCGGATTGATGATCGGCGATGACGGTATCGCCCGCGTGCTCGAATTCAATTGCCGCTTCGGTGACCCGGAAACCCAGCCGATCATGGCCCGACTGCAGTCCGACCTGATCGCGCTGTGCCTCGCCGCGTGCCGCGGCGAACTCGCCGCGCAAACCGCGCAGTGGGATCCGCGCGCGAGCCTCGGCGTCGTACTTGCCGCCAACGGCTATCCCGAAGACTACCCGAAGGGCGAAACGATCGGCCGGATTCCGGCCGAAACCGCCGACGGCAAGGTCTTTCATGCCGGCACCGCGCGCGACGCCGACGGCCGGCTGGTCACCAGCGGCGGCCGCGTGCTGTGCGCGGTCGGTCTCGGCGCCGACCTGCGCGCGGCGCAGCAGCGGGCCTACGAACTGGTCGACGCGATCGACTGGCAAAACGCTTATTTTCGGCGCGATATCGGCTTCAAAGCGCTCTGACGGCGCAACATTCGACGCAATCTGAAAATTTATCCGGGGGGAGGGTTTTGGTGCCGCGCCTTAAGTCCTTGAGCGCGAAGGAAAAAAAATTCACGTCCCTGTGAAATCGACACAACCACTACATATAGTATACGCAAATTATAAAAACCGCAAGATATTGTGATTTATTTTTTTACGGCTATACTAGCGGGAACCGGTCGAGGGGTCCCCGCAATGAAGTGTCAGAAGTGTAAATCGCAGATGTTCGTCATCGACGAAACCGTGTCCGCGCGCAGCCAGGTCACGTTTTACCGCTGCAGCCTGTGCGTCAACGAGCACGTGTCGTCGGAACCGTTGGTCGATGCCCAGTCGACCCAGACCGCGAATGTCCTGAGCCTCCTGGCGGTGGATACACCGCAACCGTTGATGGCCTGAACCGCCGCCGGGGCGCCGCCGCCCCGAACCCCGAAATCGCGATGCTACGGTCGACGTATCGGGCGCGCGCAACCGACCTCACTCCCCGTTCGCGCCGGCGCGAACGTCTCGTCCATTGCCCGGCGCCGTGATTCTGCTCTCGGGATTCCGGCTGACGTTGGTCGTCCGAAGCCTCAGGCGGCCTGAAACCTGAGCGCGACGCGCAAGCCGCCGATCCCGGCGCGGCCGAAGTCGAGTTCGATATTGTAGGATTCGACGATATCGGCGACGACCGCAAGCCCGATACCCTGCCCTTCGGTAGCTTCGTCGAGGCGCGCCCCGCGCTTCAGAATCTGCTCGATCTCGTCGGCCTCGAGTCCCGGCCCGTCGTCCTCGATGATCAGGTCGATCGAGCGGTCTTCGTGCAACACGCCGCGCAGCTCGACCCGCCGGCGGCCGTACTTGAACGCGTTGTCGAGCAGGTTGCCGATGACCTCGAGGCAATCGCCCTCGTCGATGCGCAACAACATCTGCGCCGGCAACTCGCTCGCCACGCGAATGCCCTTTTCCTGGTAGACCTTTTCCAGCGCCGAGCGGAGCTTGGCGACGATCGCGACCAGGTCGACCGGCTTGCTGATGCGGATGTCGGATACGCTGGTCGCCTTCTGCAGCTGGTAGGATACGATCTGGTTCATGCGCTCGGTCTGCTCGCGCAGCGTCTCGATCTGCGCCGCCTGCAGGCCGGCGCGATCGGCGAGGCCCGTCAGGACCGCCAGCGGGGTCTTCAGGCTGTGCGCGAGATCGTCCATCGCGTTGCGGTAGCGTTGCCGCTGATACTGCTCGCGCTTTAGCAGGATGTTGAGGTTTTCGGTCAGCGGCGCGATCTCGGCCGGGTAACTTCGTTCGAAGCCGCTTTGTCGCTGGTCCTCGATCGCCTCGACTTCCTGGCCGATCGCCTGCAGCGGCCGCAGGCTCCAGCGCATGACGACATACATGACGATGAGCAGCAACACGGTGGTGACGATCAGCCACGCCCACAGCGTCTGGCGAAAGCGGCTCAACTGCTCGAAGTAGCCGACAGCGTTGCGCCAGACGACGACTTCGTAGTGCCTGAGCTGGTTGTCGATATCGGGCCATTGCAGCGCGAAGCCGAGGCGGAAGTACGGCGTCGCCACGTGTTCGATAATGTCGAAGCGCCACATGCCGAGTTCGAGACGCTCGATCGGCGGGAAACCGACCGAGATCGACTCCGAGCGCCAGAGTTCGCGCTTGGCGCGATCGAACAGCTGTGCGTACAGCCCCGAGTTACGCGTGACCAGGCTCGGCTCGAACAGGCGATCACCGCTGACGGTGATGCTCAGGCCGCTCGCGTCGCGGTCGACCGCGGCGAGAATGCTGTAGACCAGCAGCTTGAGACCGTCCTCCTCGGCCTGCAGCGCGCGCTTGGTCACGGCGCGCTCGAGCGCGACCGCGGTCAGCACCATGAACACCACCAGCACCACCATGGATACCAGCGTCAGCCTGGACTTGATCGACTTCACGCGTCGCGGGCTGCCTCCGCGCGCGGCAGCGTGAAGCGATAGCCGCGCCCGCGCAGGGTTTCGATCGGCCTGAGGTCCTCGTCGGGATCGAGCTTTTGCCGCAGCCGTCGGATGAAGACTTCGATGACGTTGCTGTCGTTGTCGCTTTCGTCGTCGTAGAGATGCTCGGTCAGCGTGGTCTTGGAGATGACCTCGCCGGCGTGCAGCATCAGGTATTCGAGCACCTTGTACTCGTAGGCCGTGAGATCGAGTTCGCGTTCCTCGACGTAGGTCCGCTGGGTCGCCGTATCGAGGCTGACCGGCGCGCAGACGATGCGCGAATCCGACCAGCCCGATGCGCGCCGGATCAGCACGCGGATGCGCGCCATCATTTCCTCGTGGTGAAACGGCTTGACCAGGTAATCGTCGGCGCCGGCGTCGAGACCCTCGACCTTGTCCTGCCAGCGGCCGCGCGCGGTCAGGATCAGGATCGGTAACTTGCTACCCTCGTCGCGAATTCGCCTGATGACCTCGAGGCCCGACAGCTTCGGCAAGCCCAGGTCGACGATCGCGACATCGGCCGGGTACTCCTGTACCAGGTACAGCCCCTCGTCGCCGTTGTCGGCGCAATCAACCGCGAAACCCTCGGATTTGAGTCGCTCGACGATTTGCTGCTGGATGTCGATATCGTCTTCGATGACGATCGCACGCATGATCGGTCTCCTCGCTGGCGCCGGATCAAAATACCGGCGTTACGTCGACGCGCACCTTGATGCGCTTGCCCGGATGATAGGGCATTTCGATATTGTAGTGCCTGCCGCGGTACTTGTATGTCACATCGTAGCCGTCGACGACTTCCTCGTAGGCGATGCGCTGGCGCGTGGTGCACTGCTCGCGATAACCGACGAGCTCGGGCTCGGCGTGGCGGCGATGACCGTTGACGGCGTCGTGGCCAATTTGCGCGCCCATCAGCGTGCCGACCGCGGTCGCGAACTTGCGCCCGCGGCCATCGCCGATCTGGTGGCCGATGATGCCGCCGATGATGCCGCCGGCGAGCATGCCGCCGGCCGATTTCGGGCGCCCCGATTCGGTGTGGTAGACGGGCTCGTCGTAGCATTCGCGCTGCGGCGTCGACACCCGCACCTGGCGATAAATCGGGCGCACGTCGACCACCTTGGCGTGGTCGATCCGGCCCTTGCCGTGCTTGTAGCCGTGCTTCGAGTAATCGTCGTCGTCACGATCGCCGGCGCCGGCCACGCCGGCCATCAAGATCAGGGTTGCTGCCAGTACCGCTTTCGTCGCTTGCATGTCGGTCTCCGGTGTTTTCGGGATGTGCGGCAATATAGGCGGGCTTAACTGAATCGATCCTGAACGCGAAATCGACGCCATGAATTTGTGAAATATTTACCCGAAAATCGCCTCAGTCGCGGCGCAGGCGATCGCTGAGCGCGATCGGCGTCGGGTAGCGCGCGACCACGTAATACGACGAAAACACGAAGCTGATCAGCGTCGAAATCTGGATCAGGTAGGACACTTCGGCGCGGATCACGGCGAGCTGGGTCGCCATCACCGCGACCAGCAGCGAGAACTCGCTCATCTGGCCGAGCCGCATCGCGATCTCGTTGGAACGCTCGACGCCTTCGCGCGTAATGCGCAGCAGCGCGCTGTAGAGCACCGGTTTCAGAATGATCGCGACCAGGCTCAGGCCCAGCGCCTCGAGCCAGATGTCCGGCAGCACGTCGATGTTGAAATTGGCGCCGAGCGCGACGAAAAAGATGATCAGGAAAAAATCGCGCAACGGGCGCAGGTTTTCCGAGATGAACCACGCGATCGGGCTGCGCGCGATCGACACGCCGGCGACGAAGGCGCCGATCTCGTGCGACAGGCCGGCCAGTTCGGCGGCTTCGGCCACGCCGAGACACCAGCCGACCGCGAGCAGAAAGATGTACTCCTGGATGCGGTCGAAGCGCGCGATCAGCCGGGTCAATACGTAGCGCTCGGCCAGGTAGGCAAAGACGACCAGCAGCGGGAAGGCGAGCAGCGGCTTGATCATCGCGAAGTAGCCGAACTCGGCGCTGGTGCTGCCCTCGAGCGCGAGCAGCAGGAAGATCGCGATGATGTCCTGCAGCAGCAGGATGCTGGTGATGACTTCGCCGGTGTGCTGGTGATGCAGCACCGTCGTCGGAATCAGCTTGAGGCCGATGATGGTGCTCGAAAACATCAGCGCCGAGCCGATGATCAGCGCCTCGGCGTGATTGTAGCCGAAGGCGAGGCTGTAGCCGTATCCCAGCAGCAACAGTACGATCGAGCAGACGCCGGTGACCAGCGTGGTTTTGCCGGCGAGACGAATCAGCTCCTGCGGCTGCAGGTTGAGCCCGAGCAGGAACAGCAAAAAGATGATGCCGACATTGGCGATGTTCTGCACCAGGTCGACGTCGCTGATCAAATTGATGCCCCACGGGCCGATGAGCAGGCCGAGGCCGATGTAGGCGATGATCAGCGACTGGCGAATCGACAGCGCCAGCGTGGCGAGAATCGCGGCGCCGCTGAAGATCAGGAACAGGATGTAGATGATCGAGATATCTTCCATTCTGGGGCCCGAGAGTAACAGATGCGACCGATCCGACATAGCCGGAGTCGGCTAATCGCGCCGGCGGTCGCCGAATGCTTGATTTTTGTGCGCGTTAACCTAAGCTGTGGCGCTGTTTTGGCCGCCGACTCCGCATGCTCGCGCTAGAAATCTCCGATCTCCGCAAGACCTACGCCAGTGGCCTCGAGGCGCTCAAGGGCATCGACCTCGAGGTCGAGGAAGGCGATTTCTTCGCCCTGCTCGGCCCCAACGGTGCCGGCAAGTCGACCTGCATCGGCATCATCTCGGGGCTCGTCAACAAGAGCGGCGGCATGGTCCGCATTTTCGGCCACTCGATCGACGACGATTTTCTCGCCGCCCGGTGCCTGCTCGGCTCGGTGCCGCAGGAATTCAACTTCAACCAGTTCGAACCGGTCCAGGAAATCGTCATCAACCAGGGGGGGTACTACGGCGTGCCGGCGCGCATCGCGCGCGAGAAAGCCGAGCGATACCTGAAGCAGCTCGGGCTGTGGCAACATCGGCGCGAGCAGGCGCGGCGCCTGTCCGGCGGCATGAAGCGGCGCCTGATGATCGCGCGCGCGCTGATCCACGAACCGCGCCTGCTGATTCTCGACGAGCCCACCGCCGGGGTCGACATCGAACTGCGGCGCTCGATGTGGGATTTCCTCGAGCAGATCAACGAGCGCGGCACGACGATCATCCTGACGACGCATTACCTCGAGGAAGCCGAACGCATGTGCCGCAACGTCGCGATCATCGACGAGGGCAGCATCATCCAGCACGGCAGCATGCGCGCGCTGCTGCGCCAGCTCAACAGCGAAACCTTCGTGCTCTACCTGCGCGAACCGATCAGGCAACTGCCGAGTCTGGACGGCTTCGACAACATCGAGATTCTCGATCCGCAAAGCATCGAGGTCGAGGTGCCCGACCGGCTGTCGATCAACGACCTGATTCGCGAACTCGAGGGCCGCCGCATCGTCGTCGAGCGCATGCGCAACAAGGTCAACCGGCTCGAGGAACTGTTCGTCAAGATGACGACCAAGCCGGACCGCGAGCGGCTGGCCTGATCATGTGGCGCAGCTTCTGGATCGCCTACCTCACGATCGCGCGCAAGGAAATTCGCCGTTTCATGCGCATCTGGTTGCAGACCATCATCCCGCCGGTGGTTACGGTCGCGCTCTACTTCATCATCTTCGGTAACCTGATCGGACAGCGCATCGGCGAAATGGACGGCATGGTCTACGTCGACTTCATCATGCCGGGGCTGGTCATGATGTCGATCATCACCAATTCCTACGCCAACGTCGTGTCGTCGTTCTACGGCGCCAAGTACTCGCGCCACATCGAGGAAATGCAGATCGCGCCGGTGCCGAACCTCGTCATCCTGCTCGGCTTCGTCACCGGCGGCGTCGCCCGCGGACTGTGCGTCGGCGTCGCGGTGACCCTGGTTTCGCTGCTGTTTACCGACTTCAGCGTGCATAACCCGGTGGTCGTGCTGCTGGTGGCGCTGCTGACCTCGTGCCTGTTCGCGCTGGCCGGCCTGATCAACGGCATCTTCGCCAACAGCTTCGACGACATCAGCATCATCCCGACCTTCGTGCTGACACCGCTGACCTACCTCGGCGGCATCTTCTACTCGATCAAGCTGCTGCCCGAGCTGTGGCAAAACCTGTCGCTGATCAATCCCATTCTTTACATGGTCAACAGCTTCCGCTACGGCTTCCGCGGCAGCAGCGACATCGAACTGTGGACCGCGCTGGCGGTGATCGTCGCCTTCATCGTCGCGCTGTTCGTCTTCTGCCTCGCGCTGCTCGAGCGCGGCACCGGGATCCGGCAGTGATCGAACTCGTCGACATCGGCGTCAACCTGACCAACAAGAGCCTCCTTCGCGACCTCGACGGCATCATGCAGCGCGCGCTCGATGCCGGCGTGCGGCAAATGGTCGTCACCGGCACCAGCCTCGCCGCCAGCGCCGAGGCAATCGCGCTGTGCGCGCGCCATCCCGAGCGGCTGGTCGCGACCTGCGGCGTCCACCCGCACCATGCCAGCGACTGGGACGAGTCGACACGGGTCGAGCTCGAGGCGCTGGCGCAAAGCCCGTGGGTTCGCGCGATCGGCGAAACCGGCCTCGATTTCAACCGCAATTACTCGCCGCGGGAAGCCCAGGAACTGGCTTTCGAAAGCCAGCTCGAGCTGGCCGTCAGCTCGCAACTGCCGCTGTTCTGCCACCAGCGGGATGCGCACGAGCGCTTCGTCGAGCTGCTGCGGGCGCAGCGCGACCGTCTCGGCCGGGTCGTCGTTCATTGTTTCACCGACACCGGCGAAGCGCTCGCCGATTACCTCGACCTCGACTGCTACATCGGCATCACCGGCTGGATCTGCGATGAACGCCGGGGTCTCGAACTACAGCGGCTGGTCGGCTCGATCCCGGCCGAGCGCCTGCTGCTCGAGACCGACGCGCCCTACCTGTTGCCGCGCAACCTCGAGCCGAAACCCGCCAGGGGAACCAACGAACCGGCCTACCTGCCGCATATTCTGCGCGAGGTTGCGCGCCATCGCGGCGACGACCCGCAGGCGTTGGCGACCCAGATCCGCGCCAACAGCGCCCGCTTCTTCGACCTCGATTGAGCTCGCGCCGGCGGCACCGTTCGTCGCCCGGCGCCGAAAAATGGCGTTACAACCCGTGTTTTCCCGACTAAACTTTAGCCTATGGCGACGACACGGATATCATGAACGATCAGGTCAAAATCAACTTCTTCGCGTCGACCCCGGAGCCATGCAGCTACCTGGAGAACCGCAAGGCCGTGAGCGCCTTCGCCAATCCCCATATGGACATGGACATGGGCACCTATAACGAATTGATTCGACACGGGTTTCGTCGCTCGGGCGGCTATATTTACCGGCCGCACTGCCCGACCTGCCAGGAGTGTATCTCGGTGCGCATCCCGGTGCGCAAGCACCGCCAGTCGCGCAGCGAACGGCGCGTCATCCGGCGTAATTCCGATCTCGAGGTCGCGATCATCCCCGGGCGCTACCGCGACGAGCATTTCGACCTCTACCGCCGCTATATCAACGACCGCCACAACGAAGGCAGCATGGCCAACCCGTCGAAGGCGGATTACCATCGCTTCCTGATCTGCGACTGGACCGATACGCTGTTCTTCGAGTATCGCCACAACCGGATCCTGATCGCGGTCGCGGTCTGCGACGTGACCGACAGCGG
The DNA here is from genome assembly GCA_024638385.1 of Gammaproteobacteria bacterium. GTDB lineage: Bacteria > Pseudomonadota > Gammaproteobacteria. The sequence continues at coordinate 26,797 of JAHEKJ010000025.1, forward strand.
CCTGTCGGCGGTTTACACCTTCTTCGACCCCGACCACGCCGCGCGCAGTCTCGGCCACTACGCGATCCTGACGCAGATTCACGAAACCCGCCTGCGCGATCTCGATTACCTGTACCTGGGTTACTGGATCCGCGACTGCGCGAAGATGAGCTACAAGCGCCGCTACCGCCCGCTCGAGGCCTATCTCAACGACCAGTGGCTGCCCCTCGACCCTGTCTGACTCACTGACTCAGCCGTCATTGCGAGGAGCGCCAGCGACGAAGCAATCTCCCGGACCTTGCCGTCATCGCGAGGAGCGCCAGCGACGAAGCGATCTCCCGGACCTTGCCGTCATCGCGAGGAGCGCCAGCGACGAAGCGATCTCCCGGACCTTGCCGTCATCGCGAGGAGCGACAGCGACGAAGCGATCTCCCGGGATCGGGCAAGTACCAGGAGGTTGCTTCGGCCCGCGCGGCCGCTGGCCGCGCGGGCCTCGCAATGACGTGCAGATTACGGGCCGCGGCGCCACCGCCGGGAATGGCTACAGCAAAGATCTGAGTTTCGACCAGTCGAATGCCGGGCCCGGGTCGGTCTTGCGGCCCGGCGCGATGTCGCTGTGACCGGTAACGGCATCGGGCCCGATCGCGGGATAGCGCGCGCGCAACGCGCCGATCAGGGCCGCGAGCCGCTCGTACTGCGCGTCTTCGTAGGCCAGCTCGTCGCAGCCTTCGAGTTCGATGCCGATCGAGAAGTCGTTGCAGGCCGGCTCACCGCGCCAGGTCGATGCACCCGCGTGCCAGGCGCGGTCGTCGAATGACACGAACTGGTGCAGCCCGCCGTCGCGCTCGATCAGGCAGTGCGCCGAGACCCGCATCTCGCAGATTTCGGCGAAATAGGGATGGCCTTCGGGATCGAGCCGATTGCAAAAAAAATCCGGCACATGGCCGCCACCGAACTCGCCGGGTGGTAAACTGATGCCGTGCACGACGACGAGTTTGATCGCGGTTTCGTCGGGCCTGGCGTCGAAGTTGGGCGACTCGTGCACCGCCGCCGAGCGTAGCCAGCCCGCGGCATCAATCGAAAGTTTCGTCATTCGGCCCGCCGGCTGAATCCGGGTAGTTTTAGCGTCAACGCAAGATAGTTTATCCACCTTGAAGCTGCAAGACCTCAACCCGCCGCAACGTCGCGCGGTGCAATGCATCGATCGGCCCTGCCTGGTGCTCGCCGGCGCCGGCAGCGGCAAGACCCGCGTCATCGCGCGGAAGATCGCCTGGCTGCTCGAGCAGGGTTACCGGCCGGGGCAGGTCTGCGCGCTGACCTTCACCAACAAGGCGGCGCGCGAGATGCAGCAGCGCTGCCGGCCGCCGGGCCGCAAGGGCTCCGGCTCGGGCCCGCGAATCTCGACCTTCCATACCCTCGGTCTCGGTATCCTGCAGCGCGAGGCGGGACACCTCGGCTATCGCCGGGGTTTCAGCATCATGGATGCGCGCGACGCCGAAACCTGCCTCGGCCAGCTCGCGTGGCGCGAGGTCGCCGACGCGGACAACCTGCGCCGGGCCCGTCACCGCATCAGCCGCTGGAAAAACGATTTCATCGACCCGGCGGCGGCCGCGGCCGCGGCCGAGGACGATCTCGACGCGGCCTTCGCGCGGCTCTACGCCGAGTATCAGCAGCAATTGCAGGCCTGCAACGCAATGGACTTCGACGACCTGATCGGACTGCCGGTGCGGCTGTTCCGCGCCGAGACCGAGGTACTGCACCGCTGGCAGAACCGGATCCGCTACCTGCTGGTCGACGAGTACCAGGATACGAGCACCAGCCAGTACGAGCTGATCCGGCTGCTGTGCCGGGCCGGTAACGGCCTGACCGTGGTCGGCGACGACGATCAGTCGATCTATGCGTGGCGCGGCGCGCGGCCCGAGAATATTCGCCTCCTGCTCGACGACTTTCCCGATCTCGAGGTGATCAAGCTGGAGCAGAATTACCGCTCCAGCGGCCGCATCCTGCGCGCGGCGAATCACCTGATCGCCAACAATGACCACCTGTTCGACAAGCAGCTATGGTCGGCGCGCGGCGACGGCGATCCGATCCGCGTGATGCCGTGCCGCAACGGCGACGACGAAGCCAGCCGGATCGCGGTCGACATCCTGGCGCGCGCGATGCACGAGGCGCTGCCGCTGCGTCGCATCGCGATACTCTACCGCAGCAACTTCCAGTCGCGCGTCTACGAAAAAGCCCTGCGCGATCATTCGATCCCCTACCAGGTCAGCGGCGGCCAGGCATTTTTCGAACGACGCGAAATCAAGGACATCCTCGCCTACCTGCGGCTCACGGTGAATCCCGACGACGATCCCGCGCTGCTGCGCATCGTCAACACGCCGCGCCGCGAGATCGGTGCGTCGACGATCCGGGCGCTGGCCGGCTACGCCGCCGAGCGCCATCGCAGCCTCGGCGCCGCGCTCGGCGAAATCGGCCTGCGCGAACGCCTCGACCGGCGGGCCTGGCTGCGCCTGCAGACCTTCGCCGAGCTGATCGCGGAATTGCGCATAGCGGCCGGGCAAGCCGACGCGATGACGTTTTGCCGCGAGCTGATCGCGCACCTCGATTATCGCGAATGGCTCGACGAGACCTCGGGCTCGCGCAAGCAGGCCGAGGCCGCATACGAGAATCTCGACGAGCTGATCAGCTGGATCGGCAATTTGCAGGCGAGCCGCGACGACACCGGGCTCGAAGCGACGCTGTCGCACCTGTCGCTGATGTCGATTCTCGACAGCCAGAACGCGAAGCAGGAGCAGGAGGCGGTGCAGTTGATGACGCTGCACGCCTCCAAGGGCCTCGAGTTCGCGAAAGTGTACCTGGCCGGTTTCGAGGACGACTGCCTGCCGCACCATCACTCGCGCGATGCGGTCGCGATCGCCGAGGAACGGCGCCTCGCCTACGTCGGTATCACCCGCGCCGAGTCCGGCCTGACGCTCAGCTATGCCAAGACGCGGCAGCGATACGGCGAATTGCAATCCTGCGATCCGAGCCGGTTTCTCTACGAATTGCCCGAGGCCGACCTCGACGGCGCCGAGCATACCGCGAGCCGGCTGTCCGACGACGAACGGGAGCAGCGCGACCTTGCGCGATTCGCCGACCTGAAGGCGTTGCTCGGCACCGCCGATTGAAAGCCGCTACAGGCGCTCGAGTTCCCAGGTGCCGTAATAGCGGCGGCTTCCCTTGGAATCCCAGGTGCCGACCAGCTGGCGGCCGCCGTCGATGACGTTCCAGAAACCGTCGCCGTAGTTACCCGAGGCGTGTTCCCACTGCAGGATGACGCGGTCGCCGCGCAGGCTGCCCTGCACCCACAAGGTATTGTCGAGCGCCGCACCGCGGACGAGATCGCCGTGCTGCGTGATCTGCATTCGCAAGTCGTTCTGGCTGAGGTTGCGGCCCTTGTCGATCCAGCGACCGTGGTAGATCCCGGTCAGGTCGATCGGTGCGGCGGATTGCGCCGGCGCGCCAAACGACAGGCCCTCGCCAACGGCGAGGGCCAGCAGCAGGGTCAGGGTGCGGGTCATCCGGTTTGGCGAACCCCGGAGCCGTTTGCGGCCGGTTCAGTGTGCCAGGATCTGGCTCAGGAACAGCTGGGTGCGTTCGTGCTGCGGGTTGTCGAAAAATTCATGCGGCTCGTTCTGCTCGATGATCTCGCCGCCGTCCATGAAAATGACGCGGTTGGCAACGGTCTTGGCGAAGCCCATCTCGTGGGTCACGCAGAGCATCGTCATGCCTTCGTGCGCGAGTTCGATCATGACGTCGAGCACTTCCTTGATCATCTCGGGGTCAAGCGCCGAGGTCGGCTCGTCGAACAGCATGATGCGCGGGTTCATGCACAGCGAGCGCGCGATCGCGACGCGCTGCTGCTGGCCGCCCGATAGCTGGCCGGGGAACTTGTTCGCCTGCTCGGGAATCTTGACACGCTTGAGGTACTTCATCGCGGTTTCCTCGGCTTCCTTGCGCGGTAACTGCTTGACCCAGATCGGCGCCAGCGTGCAGTTCTCGAGCACGGTCAGGTGCGGGAACAGGTTGAAGTGCTGGAACACCATGCCGACTTCGCGGCGGATCTCGGCGATGTTCTTGAGATCGTTGGTCAGCTCGACGCCGTCGACGATGATCTGTCCCTGCTGGTGCTCCTCGAGCCGGTTGATGCAGCGAATCAGCGTCGACTTGCCCGAACCCGACGGTCCGCAGATGACGATGCGCTCACCGCGGTTGACCTCGAGATTGACGTTCTTGAGCACGTGGAACGAACCGTACCACTTGTGCATGTCCTTGATTTCGATGACGACCTCGTCGGAAACCTCGAGGTCGGCTGCCTTGATTTCGAGTTCGGCTTCTGGAGTGCTCATGGCGTTACCCTGGGTTAGTGTCCGGTATGGAGTTTCTTCTCGAGATAGAGCGAATAGCGCGCCATCGCGAAGCAGGACACGAAGAAAAAGATCGCGACGAAGACGTAGACCTCGGTCGAAAGCCCCTGCCACTTGGTGTCGGCCAGCGACGCGCGGCCGACGCCGAGCGGATCGAGCAGGCCGATGATGATGACCAGCGTCGTATCCTTGTACAGGCCGATGAAGGTATTGACGATGCCCGGAATCGAAATCTTCAGCGCCTGCGGCAGAATGATCAGCCGCATCGATTGCCAGTACTTGAGCCCCATCGCGTCGGCGGCTTCCTGCTGGCCCTTGGGCAGCGCCTGCAGGCCGCCGCGGACGACCTCGGCGATGTAGGCCGACGAGAACAGCGTGACCATGATCAGCACCCGCAACAGCAGGTCGAAGGTCGTGCCCGGCGGCAGGAAGTAGTTCAGCATCGTCGAGGCGACGAACAGCAGCGTGATCAGCGGCACGCCGCGAATGAATTCGATGAACGAGACGCAGACGATGCGCACTGCCGGCAGGTGCGACTGGCGGCCGAGCGCGAGGCAGATGCCGATCGGCAAGGAGCCGACGATGCCGGTCACGCCGATCACGAGCGTCAGCATGAAGCCGCCGAACAGGTTGGTCGGCACCGGCTGGAGGCCGAGTCCGCCAATCAGCAGCCAGCATATGATCACTGGCGTCGCCAGCGAATACCACAAACCCCATTTACGGTAAGGCACGTGGTCGAAAAGCACCGGCACCAATGCCGCCAGCATCATGATGAACGCCAGGTTCACGCGCCAGCGCAGTTCGACCGGGTAGAAGCCGTAGACGAACAGCTCGAAGCGGTGGCCGATGAACGCCCAGCAGGCGCCGCGCGCGCCGCCGAGCTCGGCGTCCATGATGGCGCGACACTCGTCGCGCGACCCGGCATTGTAAACGGCGTTTAAAAACAGCCAGTCCAGCATCGGCGGGATGATCACGTAAAGGAAGTATATCGTCACCACGGTGATGACGAAATTCATCCGGGTCGACAGCAGGTTGTGGTAGACCCAGCCCCACACGCCGACTTCGGTGCGCGGCGGCGGCAGGTCCGGGTATTCCCCGGGCTCGTGGTTGGCGGTCGTGGTCAGGTTTGCGCTGCTCATGTTACCGCTCCACCAGTTTCATTTTCTTGTTGTACCAGTTCATGAACGCCGATATCAGCAGCGAGAAGAACAGGTACAGGCCGAGCACGATCGTCATGCATTCCATCTCGCGCCCGGTCTGGTTAAGCGAGATGCCGCCGATCGTCGCGACGATGTCCATGTAGCCGATCGCGATTGCGAGCGACGAATTCTTGGTCAGGTTCAGGTACTGGCTCGACAGCGGCGGGATGATCACGCGCAGCGCCTGCGGAATGATGACGAGTTGCATCGTCCGCCGCGGCATTATCCCGAGCGCGAAGGCCGCCTCGGTCTGGCCGTGGCTGATCGCCTGGATGCCGGCGCGCACGATTTCGGCGATAAACGCCGCCGTATAAAACGCCAGCGCCACGGTCAGCGCCACGAACTCGGGCCGTAACACGAGACCGCCCTTGAAGTTGAAACCCTTGAGTTCGGCGTATTCCCAGGTCAGCGGAGCGCCGGTGATCAGAAACACGAGAATCGGGAAGCCGACAATAGCGCCGAGCCCGATCAGGAAAACGGGATAAATTTTACCGGTGTCATCCTGTATCCGCTTGGCGTAGCGCCGAAACCACCAGGTAAACGCGATACCGACAATAAACGCGATAAGTACCGCCCACATCGCGGGTTCGAACAGGGGTTTGGGCGTATAGAATCCGCGATTTGTCAGGAATAGCGTGCCGTCGAAGGCCATCATCGCGTTTTTCGGCACCGGCAGCGTGTTGACGATGATGCCGTGCACCAGCAGGATGTGCAGCAAGACCGGGACGTTGCGAACGTATTCGATATAGACGTAGACGACGCGGTTGATCAACCAGTTGGTCGACAGCCGCAGCACGCCGAGAATGAAGCCGACGATGGTCGCGAGGATGATGCCGACAAACGCGACCAGCAGGGTATTGATGATGCCGACGATCGCCGCCCGCCAGTGCGGGCTCCGCGAGTCGTACTCGATCAGCGTCTGGTTGATGTCGTAATTCGACGGCTGGAACAGGAAAGAAAAGCTGTAGCCCTTGCCGATGGTCTCGAGATTGACCACCGCGTTGCGCACGATGTAGGCGATGAACGCGAACAGCAGCGCGATCGTGACGACCTGGATGAAGACCGAACGCAGTTCCTTGTCGTAGATCAGCCGGTAAAAAAACGGCTGACTGTCGGCCGTCGAAGAGGCGGTTGTCGTGCTCATGACGGCCACCCGGATGCTGCCGCAGAATGATACATGTCCCCTCTACCCCCGTGTCAATACTTCCGCCGTTAACACCGGCGGCCGCTCGCGCGGCCGCCGGCAGAAGTCAACGGATTAACGAACCGGCGGGGCGTACAGGATTCCGCCGTTGGTCCATTGGGCGTTCAGACCGCGGGCCAGACCCAGCGGCGTGTTGACGCCGATATTGCGCTCGAAGATCTCGCCGTAGTTGCCGACCGCGGAAATCGCGCGCATGGCCCACTGCTTGTCGAGGCCGATCATCGAACCGAAATCACCCTCGGTGCCGACGATGCGGTTGATGTTGGGATTGCTCCCGGCCTTGGCCGCATGCTGCTTGACGTTGCCCTGGGTAACGCCCATTTCCTCGGCTTCGATCAGCGCGTACAGGACCCAGCGGGTCACGTCGGCCCACTGATCGTCACCCTGGCGCACGGCCGGTCCGAGTGGCTCCTTGGAGATGATCTCGGGCAGGATGATGTGCGCGTTGGGATGATCGAAAGTCGAGCGGGTCGCGGCGAGGCCCGAGGCGTCTGTCGTGTAGACGTCGCAACGGCCGGCCAGGTAGTTGACCTGCCCTTCCTCGTTGGTCTCGATCGTCACCGGCTCGTAGTTCATGTTGTTGGCGCGGAAATAGTCGGCCAGGTTGAGTTCGGTTGTGGTGCCGGTCTGGATGCAGACCGATGCGCCGTCGAGTTGCTTGGCCGAGGTTACGCCGAGCGCCTTGGGCACGAGAAAGCCCTGGCCGTCGTAATAGTTGACGCCGAGGAAAGTCAGCTTGAGGTCGGCGTCGCGGCTCATCGTGATCGTCGTATTACGATACAGCAGGTCGCCTTCGCCCGAGTTCAGCACGGTGAAGCGCGTCTTGCCGGTGGTCGGTACGAACTTGACCTTGTTCGGATCACCGAGCACGGCGGCGGCGGTCGCGCGGCAAAAATCGACGTCGAAGCCTTCCCAGCGACCGGCGTCGTTGGGCGCGGCGAAGCCGGGCACGCCGGTGGTTACCACGCAGTTCAGCTCACCGCGGGCCTTCACGTCTTGAAGGGTACCCGCGTTGGCCACCCCGGTGGCAGACGCAAAGGTTGCAACGGCTGCAGATACTGCCAGCGTTTTGAAAAGTTTCATGGGTCACTCTCTCCAGTTGTTATTTCTGTCAATGCAGTGTCGGCGCGGTTTGGTGGGGCTGCTCGCCCTTTATTCTGGCCACGCGGACGATTCGGGAGTTTGTTTGATATCCTCCGTGCGGGGAAAGTAACATAACCGCGGCCCGGAGCCAAGGTCTCGAGCGACTGGCGGTAACGCCGGATTCACGCGCCACGCCGCGGCTTTGACGGAGATTGTCATGATCCGTGAAATGCGTCACGGCGACGCCGATGCGGTGCTCGAAATTTATCGCCTCGGGCTCGACACCGGCGAAGCATCGTTCGAAACCGAGGTGCCGGCCTGGCTCGTCTGGGACCGGAAATATCACCCGTTTTGTCGCCTGGTTTACGCGCGTGACGAGCGCGTGCTCGGCTGGGCCGCGCTATCGCCGGTGTCGGCGCGTGACTGCTACCGTGGAGTCGCCGAGGTCAGCATCTACGTCGATACCGGGCATCGCGGCGCCGGCATCGGCAACCGGCTGATGGCGGCGCTGATCGAAACCTCCGAGGAATATGGAATCTGGACGCTGAACTCGTCGATCTTTGCCGACAACCGGGCGACCCAGCGGCTGCACCTGCGCCACGGTTTTCGCGAGGTCGGGTATCGCGAGCGGATTGCGCAGCACCACGGCCGCTGGCGCGATACGCTGCTGCTCGAGCGCCGTTCGCGCCGGGTCGGCGTTAGTTGATCGAGCTGGCGGCGACGCCCAGCAACCGGACTTCGCCGCCGATCTCGTCGAGCGGCATCAGGTCGCCAAGGTGATAGCCCTGCACGAAATCGACGCCCAGCGCCTTGAGCGCGTCGAGCGTCGCCTCGCTGTCGACACTCTCGGCAACGGTCCGGATGTCGAGTAACTGCGCCATCGTGTTGATCGAATCCACCATCGCGCGGTCGATCGCATCGTCGCCGAGATTGCGCACCAGCTTGGCATCGATCTTGACGAAGTCGATAGCCAGGCTTTTCAGCGCGGCGAAGCTGGCGAGCCCGCTGCCGAAATCGTCGACCGCGAATCCGACGCCGAGCGGCTTGAGTCGTTCGATCAGCGCGGTCGCGTTGGCGAGGTTCTGGTTGAGCGCCGTCTCGGCGATCTCGAAGCAGATTTGCGTCGGCCGGATCACGCTCTGGTCGAACTGCTGCTGGACGAAGTCGGCGAGCGATTCGTCCTTCAACGAGGCGGCCGACAGGTTGATATTGAGTACCAGGTCGGGATTTTGCATGAACGCGTGCGCATACCTGGTGCAGACGCAATCGAAAACCCAGCGATCGATCTGCGGCATCAGACCGAAGCGGGTCGCCGCCGGCAGAAAGGCACCCGGCGTGATGATCTCGCCGTCGTCGCCGAGCATGCGCAGCAGAACCTCGGCGCGCGTGCGCGCGCTCTCGCGCCCCGCGTCGAGCGCGACGATCGGCTGATGCAACAGGACGAAGCTTTCGCTCGCCAGCGCGTCGCTGATGTCCTTGCGCTGCAGCTTCTCGCCGAGCCGCTGGGTCAGTTCCGCGTCGGCCTCGGTGTGCACGCAGGCCCGCCCGCGGCCGAGATCCTTGGCCGCGTAACAGGCCTGGTCCGCGTCGTGCATCAGCTGCGTGCGGGTGGTCGACTCGGCGGCAATCGGTACGATGCCGATGCTGACGCCGACCTGGTAGGTCTTCTCGTCCCAGATAAAGCGAAAATCGCGGATCACCTCGATCAGCAATTCGGCGACCTTGCGCGCCTTCGACAGCGGGCAATTCTCGAGCAGCACTGCGAACTCGTCGCCGCCGAGGCGGCCAAGCGTGTCGCGCCCGCGCAACTGGCCGGCGAGCAGCGACGCGATCTGCTTGAGCAATTCGTCGCCGGCGACATGGCCGGCGGTATCGTTGACGAGCTTGAACTCGTCGAGGTCGAGGAACAGCAGCGCGTGGGTGTTCTCGAAGTCCTTGGCCGACTGCAGCGCCTTCTCCAGGCGGTGCTCGAATTCACTGCGGTTGACCAGGCCGGTCAGTGGGTCGTGGGTCGCCTGGTGTACCATCATCTTCTGCATGCGCCGCGAGTCGGTGACGTCCTTGAACACGAGCACCACGCCGATCGTGCTGCCCTGGGCGTCGATCATCGGCGCCGCCGTGCCCTGGATCGAAAAGCGGTCGC
>JAHEKJ010000230.1 GCA_024638385.1 Gammaproteobacteria bacterium
GTGCTTGGTCGTGTGGCTCGAGCGCACGATCGCGTAGGCGATCGGGTAGCCGATCAACAGGCACAGGATCGTCGAAATCGTCGAGATCTTGACCGAATTCAGGTAGGTGTTGACGTAGAGTTCGTCTTCCCACAGGTAGGCGAAGTTGTCGGTGACGACGCGGATGTGCATGATGCCCTCGTCGACCCATTCGATCATCGGGGTATAGGGCGGGCTCGCGATCGTCGTCTCGGCGAGGCTGATCTTCAGCACGATGAAAAACGGCGCGAGGAAGAAGATCAGCAGCCACGCGAACGGTACGACCAGCACCAGCGTGCGCCAGTGGCGTTGGAGCGCAAGGCCGAGCCGATGGCGCCAGGCGATCCGCGCGGCGCCGGTGTCGACGGCGACCTCCGGCGCGTTGGCGCTCATTTAGTAAGCACCACCGGGTTCGACGCTTCCCAGCTCAGGTAGACTTCCTCGTCCCAGTCGATCGGCGGGTTGCCGTCGCGCGGGCGTATCTGGTTCTGCGACGTGATTTCGACCAGGCGCTCGCCTTCGACGTCGACGCGATAGGTCGACATGCCGCCGAGATAACCGATGTCGTGCACCATGCCGCGAATCTGGTTGGCGCTGCTGTTACCGGGTGGCTGCTTGGAAATGCGGACCTTTTCGGGTCGCAGTGCGATCCAGACCCGGGTGCCCTCGGCAATCGATACGCCGTGATCGATGTAGAACTCGCAGTCCGGTCTCTTGCTTACGACGATTAGGTGGTCCGGGCCGTTTTCGGTCACGCGGCCCTCGAACATGTTGGCGTTGCCGATGAAGGTCGCGACCAGCCGCGAATTCGGAAACTCGTAGATTTCGGTCGGCGTGCCGATCTGCATGAAGCGGCCGGCGTCCATCACCGCGATGCGCGTCGACAGCGTCATCGCTTCTTCCTGGTCGTGGGTCACGACGACGAAGGTCACGCCCAGCCGATCCTGGATGTTCATCAACTCGTACTGGGTTTGGTCGCGCAGGCGCTTGTCGAGCGCGCCGAGCGGCTCGTCGAGCAGCAATACCTTGGGCTGCTTGACCAGCGCCCGCGCGAGCGCGACGCGCTGGCGCTGGCCGCCCGAGAGCTGGTGCGGCTTGCGCTTGCGAAACTGGATCAGCTCGACCAGCTCGAGCATATCGGCGACGCGCTGCTCGATTTCGGACCTGGCGACCCCGTCGCGCCGCAGGCCGTAGGCGACGTTGCCCTCGACGGTCATGTGCGGGAACAGCGCGTAGGACTGGAACATCATGTTGACCGGCCGTTCGTAGGGCGGCACGTCGGTCATGTTCTGGCCGTCGATCTCGATGCGGCCCGACGACGGCGTTTCGAAACCGGCGAGCATGCGCAGCAGGGTCGACTTGCCGCAGCCGGAACCGCCGAGCAGGCAGAACAATTCGCCTTTGTAGATTTCGAGGTCGACGCTGTCGACCGCGGTGAAATCGCCGAAGTGCTTGCTGACGCTTTGCACCCTGATGAATGGCTCGGCCTCCGGATCGAGCCAGGGACGGTCGCTGTAGTCGGGCGCCTGCGCCATCTGCGGTCCCTCGTGAAAGGGTTGAAAAGAATCGGGGCGAGTCGCGCTCGCCCCGGTTCGTCGCGTCAGTTACTGGCCTTGAAGTTGGTCCAGGTCCGGGTCCGGACCCGCTCGGCCTTCGGCGGCAGCGGATTCAGCGTGTACATTCTCGCGACTTGCGCCGGCGTCGGGAAGGCCGCGGGGCTCGACGTCACCGCCTCGTCGATCAGCGGGATCGCGTCCTTGTTCGCGGTCGCGTACCAGGTGTAGTTACTGTCGGCGGCCGCGACTTCCGGGCGCATCATGTAGTTCAGAAACAGGTGCGCGTTCTCGATATTCTTGGCGTCCTTCGGGATGACCCAGCCGTCGACCCAGAAGTTCGGGATTTCAGGCAGGAAGAATTCGAGCTCGACGCCGGTTTCGGCTTCCTCGGCGCCCGACATCGCGAGCAGGCCATCCGGACCCCAGGTCACCGCGACGCAGAATTCCTTCTCCGGCATGCGCTGATAGGCGTAGTTGTCAAAGGTCTTGATGTACGGGCGGACCTTCTTCAGCAGCGCTTCGACTTCCTGGTAATGCTTGCGGTCGGTCGAATCAGGCGGGTAACCCAGGTAAGCCAGCGCCATGGGGATCACGTCGGTCGGCGAGTCGAGGAAGGAAACCCCGCACTTGGCCAGTTCCTTCATGTGTTTCGGATCGAAGATCATGTCGATATTGCCGATCGGCGCGCCGGGGTAGGTCTGCAGGACCAGTTCGCGGTTGTAGGTGACGCCGTGCGTGCCCCACATGAACGGCACGAAGTAGTTGTGCCCGGGATCCCACTTGGCGCCGATCTGCGCCATGACGTCCGGGCTCATGTGCTTGAAGTTCGGGAGCTTGGTCTTGTCGATCTTGCGCAGGATGCCGCCCTTGATCAGGCGCGCGACCTGCGAGGCCGCGTGCGAGACGACGTCGTAGCCGGAATTGCCGGCGAGCAGCTTGGAGTCGATCGCCTCGACCGAATCGTAGGGTGTAAAGGT
>JAHEKJ010000026.1 GCA_024638385.1 Gammaproteobacteria bacterium
AACCGGCTGGCCCACGCGCTGGTCGTCGATCTCGGCATCGAGCCCGGCAACCGCGTGCTGATCCGCTCGGCCAACAACCCGGCGATGGTCGCCTGCTGGCTGGCCGCGACCAAGGCCGGCGCGGTGGTCGTCAACACGATGCCGATGCTGCGCGCGGGCGAACTCGCCAAGATCGTCGACAAGGCCGAAATCACGCACGCGCTGTGCGACACCCGGCTGATGGACGAAATCGTCGCCTGCGCCAAGAACAGCAAGTTTCTGAAATCCGTCGTCGGCTTCGACGGCACGTCGAATCACGACGCCGAGCTCGATCGGCTGGCGCTGGAAAAGCCGGTGACCTTCGACGCGGTCAGGACCGGCCGCGACGACGTCGCGCTGCTCGGCTTCACCAGCGGCACGACCGGCGTGCCGAAGGCGACGATGCATTTCCACCGCGATCTGCTGATCATCGCCGACGGTTACGCCCGGGAAGTTCTCGGCGTTACGCCCGACGACGTCTTCGTCGGCTCGCCGCCGCTCGCGTTCACCTTCGGCCTCGGCGGGCTGGCCGTGTTCCCGCTGCGCTTCGGCGCGACCGCGACGCTGCTCGAGAACGCGTCGCCGCCGAACCTGATCGAGATCATCGAGAAATACCGCGCGACGGTCTGCTTCACCGCGCCGACCGCGTACCGCGTGATGCTGCGCGCGATGGACGAGGGCGCGGACCTGTCGAGCCTGCGCGCCGCGGTGTCGGCCGGCGAGACGCTGCCGGCGCCGGTCTACGAGGAGTGGATGCAGAAAACCGGCAAACCGATGCTCGACGGCATCGGCTCGACCGAGATGTTGCACATTTTCATCTCCAACCGATTCGACGACCACCGGCCGGCGTGCACCGGCAAGCCGGTGACCGGCTACGAGGCGCGCATCATCGACGACGACGGCAACGACCTGCCGGCTGGCGAAATCGGGCGGCTCGCGGTGCGCGGCCCGACCGGTTGCCGCTACCTCGCCGACGAGCGCCAGCGCGACTATATCTGCGACGGCTGGAACGTGACCGGCGACAGCTTCACGATGGATGCGGACGGTTATCTGCACTTCGCCGCGCGCAGCGACGACATGATCATCTCGTCGGGTTACAACATCGCCGGTCCCGAGGTCGAGGCCGCGCTGCTTGCGCACGAGGCCGTGGCCGAATGCGCGGTCATAGGCGTGCCGCACGAGGAGCGCGGCCAGATCGTCGAGGCGCACGTCGTGCTTACCGACGGTCACGAACCCGGCGAAGCTACCGTCAAGCTTCTGCAGGACCACGTCAAGGCGACGATCGCGCCGTACAAGTATCCGCGCAGCGTGCGCTTCATCGATGCGTTGCCGAAGACCCAGACCGGCAAGATCCAGCGCTTCAAATTGAGAGAGGAAGCGATATGAACAGTCATGACGCCGAATCGCGGCATCGGACAATTCAGCCGCAGGACTGGGCGCCGGCCAGGGGCTACGCCAACGGCGTGCTCGCCGATAACGGCGTGCTTTACGTCGGCGGCCAGATCGGCTGGAACGCCGATAAGGTCTTCGAAAGCCACGATTTCATCGGCCAGATGCGCCAGGCCCTCGACAACGTACGCACGGTCGTCGAAGCCGCCGGCGGCGAGGTCGGCGACATCACGCGGCTGACCTGGTACATCACCGACAAGCGCGAGTACCTCGCGCGCCAGCGCGAAGTGGGCGAGGTTTACCGGCAGGTCTTCGGTCGGCATTTCCCGGCGATGGCGATGGTCGTCGTCGCCGGCCTGATCGAGGACGACGCGCTCGTCGAGATCGAGGCCACCGCGGTGCTGGCGACGAGGTAACGCCTGGACACCCGCCGATCGAGCGTGGCAGTTCAGCCCTGTAAAATCACCAGGCAGGGCGATGGGTCGCGCAAAACCCGAACGAAAGCGTGTCGCGTCGACGCCGGCGCAACCGCGGACGGCCGTGAGCATATTTATTAAACTTTACATAATATACATTATGCGCAGTTAAGACCAAAGGCTGGAATGAATAGGCTAAAGTCGTAATCGTTTAGCGAATTATAAGTTTCAATTCAAAACTGTTAAATCTTGGTTTAAGATTCGTTTTTTTCGGTTATAGTCTTGCTTCCCGCAAGGTCGAGGATCGACATGGCGACAGCCACCCAGAAGTACGCAAAACCCGTATTCATCGTCGACGGTAATCGCACGCCGTTTCTCAAGGCGCGCGGCAAACCGGGCCCGTTCAAACACGCCGACCTCGGCATCTACGCGTCGCGGCCGCTGCTGCTGCGCATGCCGTTCGAGCCGACCGAGTTCGACGAAGTCATCTTCGGCGCGACCATGCCGGGCCCCGACGAAGCCAATATCGCGCGCGTGGTCGCGCTCAGGCTCGGCTGCGGCGACCACGTGCCGGCCTACACGGTGCAGCGCAACTGCGCGTCGGGCATGCAGGCGCTCGACAACGCGGCGATGTCGATCGCCAGCGGCCGTTCGGAACTGGTGCTCGCCGGCGGCATCGAATCGATGAGCCACGCGCCGCTGCTTTTCCACCCGAAAATGGTCGACTGGCTCGCCGCCTGGTGGGCCGCCAGGTCGATCGGCGAGCGACTCAAACTGCTCGGTCGCTTCAGCCCGCGTTACCTGGCGCCGGTGATCGCGCTGCTGAAAGGCCTGACCGACCCGGTCGTCGGACTCAACATGGGACAAACCGCCGAAAAGATCGCGCATCGGTTCGGCATCACGCGCGAGCAAATGGACGAATTCGCACTCGCCAGTCACCGGCGGTTGCACCAGGCGCAACAGGATGGCGCGCTCGACGAGGTCGTGCCGCTGTACGACGACAAGGGCAACCTCTACGATCACGACGACGGCGTGCGTCCGGATTCTTCGCTCGACAAGCTGGCCAAACTGCGCCCCGCTTTCGACAAGCCCTACGGCCTGGTCACGCCCGGCAACAGCGCGCAGATAACCGACGGCGCCGCGGCGCTCGTGCTGGCGAGCGAGGCCGCGGTGAAAAAATACGATCTGCCGGTGCTCGCGCGCCTCGTGAGCTGCAAATGGGCCGCGCTGACACCGGCCGAGATGGGACTCGGCCCGGCGCATGCGATCGCGCCGCTGCTCGAGGGAATGCGGCTCGAACCCGGGCAAATCGATTACTGGGAAATCAACGAGGCTTTCGCCGCGCAGGTACTCGCCGTGCTGGCGGCGCTGAAGGACGATGAATATTGCCGGCAGCATCTCGGCCTGCGCTCGGCGGTCGGCGAAATTCCGCACGAAAGGCTCAATATCCACGGCGGCGGCGTCAGCCTCGGCCACCCGGTTGGCGCCAGCGGCGCGCGCATCGTGCTGCACCTGGCGCGGGTGCTCGAGCAGCAAAAGGCTGACCGGGGGATCGCGTCGCTATGCATCGGCGGCGGCCAGGGGGGCGCGATGCTGATCGAGCGGGAGGCCGCATGAGCCCGAATATCGTCGACTGGAAAAGCCATCGCGACGACGATGGCATTCTGTGGCTGGTCCTCGACAAGCAGGACAGCGACACCAATACGCTTTCGGTCAGCGTGCTCGAACAGCTCGACGCGTTGCTCGACGAGATCGAGAAAGATTTACCGAAAGCGGTGATCTTCCGCTCGGGCAAGCAATCGGGCTTCATCGCCGGCGCCGACGTCAACGAGTTCCTCGAAGTCACGTCGACCCAGGAAGCGCTGATCATGATCAAGCGCGGGCAGACCCTGTTCAGCCGCATCGAGGCGCTCGAGTGCGCGACGGTCGCGCTGATCGAAGGGTTTTGCATGGGCGGCGGCACCGAGCTCGCGCTCGCCTGCGACTACCGCGTTGCGCTCGACGACCGCCGCACCAAGATCGGCCTGCCCGAGGTCAAGCTCGGCATCCATCCGGCCTACGGCGGCGTCGTGCGCGCGACCGCGATCGTCAATCCGATCCATTCGCTCGAGATGATGCTGTCGGGGCGCGCGCTGTCGGCGCGCCGGGCGAAGGCCATCGGGCTGGTCGACGCGGCCCAGCCCGAGCGCCAGGTCGAGCGCGCCGCGCGCCAGATCGCGACGCGCAAACCGAAAAAACAATCGATGCCGCTGGCCGGCAATGCCCTGTCGTTGCCCGGAATTCGCCATCTGCTCGCCGCCTACATGAAGAATCAGGTCGCGAAAAAGGCGCCGCGACAGCACTACCCTGCTCCCTACGCGATCCTCGACGTGTGGGCGAATTACTACGGTTCGCGCAAGCGCATGATGGAAGAGGAAGCCAACTCGGTCGCGCGCCTGATCCAGGGCGACAAGGTGCGCAACCTGATCCGGGTATTCTTCCTGCAACAGCGGCTCAAGGGGCTTGGCGACAAAAAAGCCTTTGCGCCGCGCCACGTGCACGTGATCGGCGCCGGCACGATGGGCGGCGACATCGCGGCCTGGTGCGCGCTGCGCGGATTCGGCGTCACGCTGCAGGATCGCGAGGCGAAGTATCTCGGCAACGCTTTCAAACGCGCGCATCAACTTTACGGGAAACGCCTCAAATCGCCGGCCGAGCGCAACGCCGCGCTCGACCGGCTGATACCCGACGTGCCCGGCGACGGCGTGCGCCGCGCCGACGTCGTCATCGAGGCGATCTTCGAGAACGTCGAGGCCAAGCACGCGATCTACGCCGACATCGCGCCGCGCATGCGCCCCGACGCGGTGCTTGCGACCAATACCTCGAGCATCCCGCTGGAGACGCTGGCGACGGTCCTCGACGAGCCGGACCGGCTGGTCGGCATCCATTTCTTCAACCCGGTCGCGATGATGCCGCTGGTCGAGATCGTGCAAACCGGTTCCTCGTCCGAACGCGCCGTGCAGCAGGCGATCGCGTTCACCCAGCATATTGGCAAGTTGCCGTTGCCGGTCAGGAGCTCGCCCGGCTTTCTCGTCAATCGAATCCTGATGCCGTATCTCGTCGAGGCGTTCCTGCTCTACGACGAGGGTGTCCCGGCCGAGGCCATCGACAAGGCGGCGACCGATTTCGGCATGCCAATGGGCCCGGTCGAGCTCGCCGACACGGTCGGTCTCGACATCTGCCAGTCGGTCGCCGACAACCTGTCGCAAGCCTTCGGCATCGATTTACCCAAAGGGCTCAAACGCTTCGTCGACGCGGGCAAGCTCGGCAAGAAATCGGGCGAAGGTTTCTACCGCTACAAGAACGGCAAGGCGGTCAGGGACCGCGACGCCGATCTCGGCGACCAGAAGCTGATCCAGCAGCGCCTGATCTACCGCTTTCTGAACGAGGCCGCGGCCTGTCTCGACGAGGGTATCGTCGCCGACCGTGACCTGCTCGATGCCGGCATCATCTTCGGCACCGGTTTCGCGCCGTTTCGCGGCGGCCCTATGAACTACTGTCTCGAACTCGGCGTCGACGCGGTAGTACAGACCCTCGGCGAACTCGAGACGCGCTACGGCGAGCGATTCAAGGCGGTCAAGGGCTGGGCAAAACTGAAGTCGGGGAAATCCGCGACGACGAAATCGGCGCCGGAAGAATCGGCTTCGGCCACGGCCGCCGCGAAACCAAAGGCCGGCAAGAGCAAGCAGGCAGCGACCGGTAAAAAAGCCGCGAAGCGCAAGCGGGCCGCGCCGCGCGCCAAGAGCGCAAAGCGCAAATCCGCCAGCAAGGCGACCCGAAAGTCGCAAGCAACCGAAGCCGCAAAGCCGACCAGTGACGTCGAAGGCGCAAGCGATGCGGGGCGATCGCCGACCGCGGACGGCACCGGGGACGCGAAAGCCTGAATTCGGTAATCACCGAGGCGCCCCAGATGAGCAGATGCCCGCGCCGGATGCCGTGACCCGAGTCAGGCCGCACCGCCCTGCTCCTCGGATTCTCGCCAACGCCGCCTGATCGGTCCGGCAGCGGCTCGCGTGGGCTAGTCGAGTCCGAACAGGCGACTGGCGTTGGCGAAGGTCGCGGCGGCGAGTTCGTCGAGTGGCTCGTCACGAATCTCGGCGAGCTTTTCCGCAACCAGCCGCACGCGTCCCGGGTGATTCGGCTTGCCGCGGTGCGGCGCCGGTGACAGCCACGGCGAGTCGGTCTCGATCAGCAATCGCTCGAGCGGAATCCGGCGCGCCATGTCACGCACGTTTTGCGCCTGGCCAAACGTCACGATGCCCGAGATCGAAATGTAGAAATTCAGCTCGATCGCGGCGCGCGCCATCTCCCAGTCCTCGGTAAAGCAGTGCAGTACGCCGCCGACTTCGGCGGCTTGCTGCCGGCGCAGGATATCGAGCGTGTCGTCACGCGCGGCGCGGGTGTGAACCACCAGCGGCAACCTGCATTCACGCGCCGCGGCGATGTGCGTGACGAAGCGCTCGCGCTGCCAGTCGGGCGCGTCGGGCTGGTGGAAATAATCGAGTCCGGTCTCGCCGATGGCGACGACCTTGTCGCGTTGCGCGAGCCGGCACAGCTCGTCGACGGTCGGTTCGCGCACGTCGGCATAGTCGGGATGTACCCCCGCGGTGCACCAGACCTGCGGCAGGCCGGCGACGCGCGCGTGCATCGCTTCGAAGCTGTCGAGATCGACGCCGATGCAGACCATGCGCGTGACGCCTTCGGCCGCGATCGTGTCGATCAGGCAGTCGAAATCACCTTCGTAATCGGCAAGATCGATGCGATCGAGATGGCAATGCGAATCGAAGAACACGGCTTTGGCGGTAGTGACGAGACGGTCGGAATTTTACCGTTTGCGCGGCTTGTGGTGATAGCGGCGGGAACCGAAAACTTGCGATGGTCGCCAGTTCGAGGCGAGGCTACATCGTATGCGTCGGTCGATCGGCCTGCAGCGCGCCGGCGAGGTAGCCCTCGATCTTGTTGCGCGTGGTGCCGTTGTCCTGCGCGCTGAACTGCACGCCGATGCCGGCGGCCTTGTTGCTCTGCGCACCCTGCGGCGTGACCCAGATGATCTTGCCCGCGACCGGCAGGCGTTCCTTGTCGTCCATCAGCGACAGCAGCATGAAGACTTCGTCGCCCAGCGAGTATTGCTTGTTGGTCGGAATGAAGAGCCCGCCGTTCTTGATGTACGGCATGTAGGCCGCATACAACGCGCTCTTGTCCTTGATGTTCAGTGACAGTATGCCTTGACTTCCGGGCGCTCCCATCAGCTCGCTCTCCGCGTGACGATTTGTTTCAATGATATTAGCACGTCTTCCAGCTGTAGTTGGAAATCGAGGTTGTTTTCGTCAACCTGTAACCGGGGTCCGGCGCGCTGCTGCAGGCGCAGCAGTTCCCGGGCGTTTGCCGGATCGGCGCCGGCGAGCGCGCCGCCGCCGGCATCGAGGCCACTGGCCCGGAAACAGTAGGCGCGCAGGGTCAGGTCGAGCAGGCGCCGCACGGCGTCCGCGTCCTGCGCCAGCAGCGTGCGACACAGGCCGACGACGCCGACATCGCCGCGGATGAAGCGGCCGAAATTGTGCTTGAATTCGCCGACCAGGCCGGCGAAATCCCCGGCTTCGAGCTCGACGGCCACCACCGGGTCGCCGCGCGCGAAATCGAGGTAGCGAGTCGCGATGTCGGCCTCGAGACCTCGCTCCGCGAGCCAGGCGAGCGCTTCGTCCGGCCGCGGCCGACGCAGGTTCCAGCACTGGCAGCGGCTGCGCAGCGTGATCGGAACCCGTCCGGCGTTATGGGTGACGAGCAACAACAGCGTGCCGGGCGCTGGCTCTTCGAGCGTCTTCAGCAACGCATTCGCGCCGGCCCGGCTAAGACTTTCGGCCGGGTAGATCGCGGCGACCTTGAGGCGCGCATAGCGGCGCGTCAGGCCGAGGTCGTGTATCAGCTCGCGGACCTGCTCGACTTTTATGTTCTTGCTCTGCTTCTTGCTCTTCTCGTCGACTTCGAGCGTGACCAGGCCAAAGTCGGCATAGGTCCCGGCCAGCAGCAGCCGGCAAGCCTCGCAGCCGCCGCAGGGCTCCAGCCCGGCGGGCGCATCGCACAGCAGCAACATGACCAGTTGCATGACAAAGTCACCGATATCGCGTTGCCCGGCGTCGGCGAGCAGGATCGCGTGCGGTAACCGGCCGGCGGTTTTGAGCGCCAGCGCGCGCTCCAGCGTCGCGCGCTGCCACGGCAGGCTCGACGGCGCCGGCAGCGTCATCGGGCGACGTCCGTCCGCGCCTCGAGCGCGAGGCCGAAGCGGGCGTTGGTCAAGGCGACGATTTCGCGGCTGATCGCATCCCGGTCCCGGTTGCCGTCGACGACCCGGTAGCGTTCGGGGTCGCGCCGGGCGATCTCGAGAAATGCGGCGCGAACGTCGGCCTGGTAGGACGGACCCTTCCGTTCGAAACGATTTTCGTCGTCGCCGCGACGTTCGGCCCGTTCGAGGGCGATGCGCTCGTCGAGGTCGAGAATCAGCACCAGCGCGGGCTCGAACGCGCCGACGACGATTTCGTGCACGCGGTCGACGAGCTCGAGGCCGAGGCCGCCGGCAATGCCCTGAAACGCCCGGCTCGAATCGGCGAAGCGATCGCTGACGACCCAGCGACCGGCCTCGAGCGCGGGCCAGATCGTGTCGCGCAGGTGCGCGCGTCGCGCGGCATAGACCAGCATCAGCTCGGTCATGCTGTCCCACTGGTCGGGTTCGCCCTCGACGAGCAGGCCGCGAATCCGCTCGGCCGCCGGCGAGCCGCCCGGTTCGCGGGTCAGGACGGTCGGCTCGCCGGCAGCCTCGAAGGCCGCCGCGAGGCGGCGGCTCTGCACGCCCTTGCCGCTGCCGTCGACGCCTTCGAGCGCGATCAATCGATTGTCATGCACCGCCTGGTTCATCTGGATTCCAATGCTAGCGCTTCAACTGGTACCGCCTGACGGCCGCGTTATGTTCTTCCAGGGTCGCCGAAAAATGATGCGTGCCGTCGCCCTTGGAGACGAAGTAAAGCGCGTTGGTGCGCGCCGGATGCAACGCCGCCCGGATCGAATCCAGCCCCGGCAGCGCGATCGGGGTCGGTGTCAGACCGGCATTGAGGTAGGTATTATACGGCGTATCTCTTTTCAGATCGCGGAATCGAATATCCCCGTCGAAACCGGCGCCGAGGCCGTAGATTACGGTCGGGTCGGTTTGCAGCCGCATGTTGCGCCGCAGACGTTCCACGAACACGCCGGCGATCAGCGGTCGTTCGAAGCCGACCGCGGTTTCCTTCTCGATGATCGACGCCAGGATCAGGGCTTCGTAGGAATCGGCGAGCGGCAGGTCGGGATCTCGCTGGCTCCATTCGCGCTGCAGATGCGACTCCATGACCTGGTAGGCCCGGCGCAGAAAGTCGAGGTCGGAGGTGCCCTTGGGAAAGCGGTAGGTATCGGGAAAAAAGCGACCCTCGGGATGCTGGTCGGGATAGCCGAGCAGCGCCATGATTTCGGCATCCGATTTGCCGGCCAGGGTTTGCTCGAGCACCGGGTCGGCCGCGACCGCCGCCAGCATCTGGCGAAATGTCCAGCCCTCGATGATCGTCAGGTCGTACTGAATCGGGCTGCCGCGGGTGAAGGTTTCGAGCAGATCGTCGGGAGACTGCTCGCCCTCGATCAGGTATTCGCCGGCTCGTACTCTGGTCTCCACGCCCTTGAGTTTGGCCAGCAGGATGAACAACCACGGGTCGTCGATAACGCCTTCGCGGGTCAGGTCCTGCGCGATCGTCTTGATGTTGCTGCCCGAGCGGATCAGGAAAACCGAGTCTTCGCTGGCCAGAGCGACCTTGCTGTGCTGAAAACGCAGCAGCTGGAAAGTCAGGATCGCCGCGATGATCAATGCGGCCAGCAGGCCCAGGGTCAGCAGTCGCTTGATCAATCGGAGCATTTACGGGCGGCGGCGAACGAGGCGTCAGCGCCTCGAATGCCGGGAAGCTAGACGCGGGTAAAAACCAGCGTACCGTTGGTGCCGCCGAAGCCGAACGAATTCGACATCGTGACGCCGAGCCTGGCTTCGCGCGCGGTATGGGCAACGTAGTCGAGATCGCACTCCGGGTCCTGGTTATCGAGATTGATCGTCGGCGGAACGACCTGGTCACGCAGCGCCAGGATCGAAAAGATCGCCTCGATGCCGCCGGCCGCGCCGAGTAAATGGCCGGTCATCGACTTGGTCGAACTGACCAGCATCTTGTGCGCGTGGTCGCCGAGCGCGAGCTTGATCGCCGACGTCTCGGCAACGTCGCCGGCCGGCGTCGAGGTGCCGTGAGCATTGATATAGTCGACGTCTTCGGTGTTGAGGCCGGCATCGCGAAGCGCGTTGAGCATGCAGCGCGCGGCGCCCTCGCCGCCTTCCGACGGAGACGTCATGTGATAGGCGTCGCTGCTCATGCCGTAGCCGGCCAGTTCGCAATAGATGTTGGCGCCCCGGGCCTTCGCGATTTCGTACTCCTCGAGTACGACGACGCCGGCGCCGTCGCCGAGGACGAAGCCGTCGCGGTCGACGTCCCACGGCCGGCTGGCCGCTTCCGGATCATCGTTGCGCGTCGACAGCGCGCGCGCCGCGGCGAAGCCGCCGATGCCGAGCGCCGAGGTCGCCATTTCCGACCCGCCGGCGATCATGATGTCGGCATCGCCGTAGCAAATCATGCGCGCCGCGTCGCCGATGTTGTGCGCGCCGGTAGTGCAGGCGCTGACGATCGAAATATTGGGGCCTTTAAGGCCCTTCATGATCGACAGGTTGCCCGATACCATGTTGATGATAGAACTGGGTACGAAGAACGGCGAAATCTTGCGAGGGCCGCCGGCTACATAGGCATCGCGGTTTTTTTCGATCGTCGGCAGGCCGCCGATTCCCGAGCCGATCGCGACGCCGATGCGCTCGGCGTTTTCGTCGGTGACTTCGAGCCCCGCATCCTCCATTGCCTGGATGCCTGCCGCGATCCCGAAATGGATGAAGATATCCATCTTTCTCATTTCTTTCGGCGACAGGTATTGCGTGGCGTCGAAATCCTTGACCGAGCCGGAAATTCGGGTCGAGAACTGGCTCGCGTCGAACGCCGTGATCGGCGCGATACCGCTCTTGCCGGCGACAATATTTTTCCAGGATTCTTCGACCGTGTTACCCACCGGAGTCAACAAGCCGAGTCCGGTTACCACTACGCGACGTTTAGACAAGGTTCGATCCTCTTACAGACGACATCTCGGACAGGAAATGAAAATGCCGCTTAGCATTCAACTGATAAGCGGCATCCTTTGATTCTTATGATCTGGCTACAAATTGGCGTTGACGTAGTCGATCGCGAGTTGAACGCTGGTAATCTTTTCGGCTTCCTCGTCGGGAATTTCGGTTTCGAATTCCTCCTCCAGTGCCATTACCAGCTCCACCGTATCGAGCGAGTCAGCGCCGAGATCATCGACAAAGGATGCCTGGTTCGTTACCTCTTCCTCCTTGACGCCCAATTGTTCGGCAACAATTTTTTTCACACGTTCTTCGACAGAGCTCATTTTGTGATGTTCTCCAGGTTAATGAATCGAAAGCTTGGTAAGGTCAGTTATTGTAGTGAAAAGCCCAGCCAGTTGCTACTATAGCCGATATTTTTTTTCTGCGCTATATATCTTTTAAAATCAATAGCTTAGTTTCAGTTTCACGCGTGTCGAGCTAGGCCATGAACATGCCGCCATTGACGTGAATGGTCTCGCCGGTGATGTATCCGGCGCTCGGCGAAGCCAGAAAAACGACCGCCGCGGCGACCTCCTCGACGGCGCCGAGGCGCGCCAGCGGGATCTGTTTGGCGAGTGCCTCGCGCTGCTCCTCGGCGAGTTCGCGCGTCATGTCGGTGTCGATGAATCCGGGCGCGACCGTGTTGACCGTGATCCCGCGCGAGCCGATTTCGCGCGCCAGCGATTTGCCGAACCCGACCAGTCCGGCCTTGGCCGCGGCGTAGTTGGTCTGCCCCGCATTGCCGGTCGCACCGACTACCGACGAGATGTTGATGATGCGACCGGCGCGTTTCTTCATCATCGGTCGCAACACCGCCTTGCTCATGCGATACACCGATGTCAGGTTGGTGTTGATGATGTCGTTCCACTGGTCGTCCTTCATCATCATCAACAGGTTGTCACGCGTGATGCCGGCATTGTTGATCAGGATGTCGGGCGCGCCGTACTCGTCGGTCACGCGCTTGACGCAGGCGGCCACGGATTCGGCATCGCCGACGTCGAGCACCATGCCGCCGCCCTTGACCCCGTTTGCCGACAGGGCCTCGGCGATTCGCGTCGCGCCGGCTTCGCTGGTGGCGGTGCCGATCACGGTCGCCTCGGCCGCGCCGAGCGCGAGCGCGATCGCATGGCCGATTCCCCGGCTGGCGCCGGTAACGAGCGCTACTTGTTGCGCGAGCATGTCATGCCTCCGTCAAGTTTTGTCGAGTCGATTCGAGCGACGCCGCGTCGAATATCGCGTGCGCTTCCAGCGCCCTGTCGATGCGCCGCGTCAGGCCCGCCAGCACCCTGCCGGGGCCACACTCGATCAGGCCGCCGACACCGCGGCGCTGCATCTCGAGCACGCTGGCAACCCACCTGACCGGCTTGAACAACTGTAGCCGGAGCAGTTCGCGGATTTGCTCGACCGAATCGGCAACCGCGGCGTTCTGATTATGCACCACCGGGATCCCGGGCATTGCCAGCGGAACCTGCGCGAGCGCCGCGGCCAGCTCTTCTGCTGCCTCGCGCATCAGCGAGCAATGCGACGGCACGCTCACCGGCAGCGCCAGCGCGCGTTTGGCGCCCTGCGATTTGGCGCGCTCCATCGCCGCCTCGACCGCGCCGCGCTCGCCGGCGATGACGACCTGGCCGGGGGCGTTGAAATTGACCGCCTCGACGACGCCGTCGCCCGCCTCGTCGCAAGCCGCGATCACCACGTCGTCGTCGAGCCCGATGATCGCCGCCATCGCGCCGGCGCCGGGCGCGACCGCCGACTGCATCAGCCGACCGCGTTGTGCCACGAGGCGCACCGCATCGCCGAGTTCTAGGCTGCCGGCGCAAACCAGCGCGGTATACTCGCCGAGGCTGTGCCCGGCCATGATCGTCGCCGGCGGCAGGCCGTCGCCGGCGGTGGCAATGCGATAGCAGGCGACGCCGGCGCACAGCATTGCCGGCTGGGTGACTTCGGTCTGGTTGAGACGATCTTCGGGCCCTTCGGCCACGAGTTTGCGAAGGTCGTATCCGAGCGTGTCGGAAGCCTCGGCAAAAAGCGCATCGGCGCGCGCCTGGTGCGCGTCCCAGGCGGTCATCATGCCGACCGATTGCGACCCCTGGCCGGGGAATACGTAAGCGTAGCTGGTCATCGAACTGCGGGTTTTTTCGAATGCCGAAATGGTATCACAGGGTATCCCGATGCCCTACCCGGTCTATTGCCTTGGCGGGTAAATAATGGATAATGACGCGCTTTGAACAACGAGTGAATTTATGCCCAAAGGCGACCATATCGAGATGCGCGGCGTGGTGAAGGAAACCCTGCCCAATACCATGTTTCGCGTCGAGCTGGAAAACGGGCATGTCGTGACGGCTCATATCTCCGGTAAAATGCGCAAGCACTACATCCGCATTCTGACGGGCGATACGGTTACGGTCGAACTGACGCCCTACGATTTGACCAAAGGCAGAATTACCTTCCGCGATCGCTAGTCGACCGACGCCCCTTCCTTTTTCTTCTTGTTAGATTTGACCACCCGGCAATGCAGCCGGTCGTTCTTGACGTCGATATTGACGCGCCCGCCACCGATGAGACCGCCGAACAGTAGTTCGTCGGCGAGCACCTGCTTGATCTCGTCCTGGATTACACGCGCCATCGGCCGCGCGCCCATCTTCGGATCGTAACCCTTGTCGGCCAGCCAGCGGCGCGCGGCGTCCGAAACGGTCATGCTGACTTTCTTCGCCTCGAGCTGCGATTCGAGTTCGATCAGGAACTTGTCGACGACGTTCAGGATCACGTTGGTGTCGAGCGCCTTGAACTGGATGATTGCGTCGAGGCGATTGCGGAACTCGGGGGTAAAGGTTTTCTTGATCGCCTCGCCCGCGTCGAGGGTGTGATCCTGGAACGTGAAACCCATCGACGCGCGGCTCATCTGCTCGGCGCCGGCGTTGGTCGTCATGATCAGAATCGTATTGCGAAAATCGGCCTTGCGGCCGTTGCTGTCGGTCAGCGTGCCGCTGTCCATGACTTGCAGCAACAGGTTGAAAACGTCGGGGTGGGCCTTCTCGATCTCGTCGAGCAACACCACCGAGTACGGGTGCTTGTTCAGTTCCTCGGTCAACAGGCCGCCCTGGTCGTAACCGACGTAGCCGGGCGGCGCGCCGATCAGCCGCGAGACGGTATGTCGCTCCATGTACTCCGACATGTCGAAGCGAATCAGTTCGATTCCCATGATATTCGCGAGCTGGCGGCATACCTCGGTCTTGCCGACCCCGGTGGGGCCGGAAAACAGGAACGAGCCGACCGGCTTGGCTTCGCGACCGAGGCCCGAGCGCGACATCTTGATCGCCGCGTCGAGCGCGTGAATCGCCTGTTCCTGGCCGAACACGACGCGCGACAGGTTCTTGCCGAGATTCTTCAGCATGTCGAGATCGGTGGTGCTGACGGTATTCGCCGGGATGCGCGCGATCCGGGCGACGATGTTTTCGATGTCGTGGATGCCGATCGTCTTCTTGCGCTGCTTGTTCGGCTGCAGGCGGCGCTGCGCGCCGGCCTCGTCGATGACGTCGATGGCCTTGTCGGGCAAATGCCGGTCATTGATGTAGCGCGCCGCCAATTCGGTCGCCTTGCGCAGTGCTGGCAGCGTGTACTTGACGTTGTGGTGCTCTTCGAAACGCGACTTGAGCCCCTTCAGGATCAGGTAGGTTTCCTCGCTGCTCGGCTCGGGTACGTCGATCTTCTGAAAGCGTCGCGCGAGCGCGCGGTCCTTCTCGAAGATGCCGCGGAACTCGGCGTAAGTGGTCGAGCCGATGCACTTGATGTCGCCGTTGGCGAGCACCGGCTTGATCAGGTTGGACGCGTCCATGACGCCGCCCGATGCCGATCCCGCGCCGATGATGGTGTGAATCTCGTCGATGAACAGTACCGAACCGGGCTCGCGCGTCAGCTGACCGATGACGGCCTTGAGGCGTTTTTCGAAGTCGCCGCGGTATTTGGTGCCGGCGACCAGCGCGCCCAGGTCGAGCGCGTAAACCGTGCTTTGCAGCAAGACCTCGGGCACCTCTTCCTCGACGATCTTGCGCGCCAGCCCCTCGGCGATCGCGGTCTTGCCGACGCCGGCCTCGCCGACCAGCAGCGGATTGTTCTTGCGCCGCCGGCACAGCGTCTGAATGATGCGCTCGATTTCCTGTTCGCGGCCGATCAGCGGATCGATCTTGCCGGAGAATGCGAGTTCGTTGAGATTGGTCGCGAACTTTTCCAGCGGATTCGTCGATTCCTGGTCTCCGGGCAGGGTTTCGGCCTCGTGGGTGAAGGTTTCTTCCTCGGCTTCGTCGTTGACCCGCGTGATGCCGTGCGACAGGTAATTGGTCACGTCGAGGCGCTCGATGTTGTGCTTGTTGAGCAGGTAAACCGCATGCGAATCCTGCTCGGAGAAAATCGCGACCAGCACATTGGCCCCGGATACTTCGCCGTTGCCTGACGACTGCACGTGGAACAACGCGCGTTGCAGGACGCGCTGGAAGCCAAGCGTGGGCTGCGTATCGCGGTCTTCGTCGGCCATCAGCAGCGGCGTGTTCTGATCGACGAAGATTTCGAGCTCGGTCTTCAGGAGCTGGACGTCGCCGCCGCATGCCTCGATGACCGCCGCGGCGGAATCATTGTCGGTCAGCATCAACAGCAGGTGCTCGACCGTGATGAATTCGTGGCGTTTCTCGTTGGCATCGTGAAAGGCCTTGTTGAGGGATTGTTCCAGTTCTTTGTTCAGCATTTTTTTGGCTTAGTGCTCAGTGCCCACGGACTAAATATAGCCGATTTGACCTCGAATGTGTGCGAATTGTTCACGCCCTTCCGGAGCCGCTTGTCGCGCTGTCCGTGACCTAGCTTTCCTCCATGTCGCAGAGCAGCGGATGCTTGTTCTCGCGGGCATAACTGTTGACCTGGGTCACCTTGGTCTCGGCGATATCCCGCGTATAGATACCGCAAACGCCCTTGCCGGTCTTGTGCACGTTCAGCATGATGCGGGTCGCGTTTTCGCGATTGTGACCGAAGATGGTCTCGAGCACGTGGACGACGAACTCCATCGGCGTGTAATCGTCGTTCAACAAGATGACCTTGTACAGGGGCGGCTTCTTGAGTTTCGGCCGGGTACGCTCGAGTAAAAGCGTATCGTCATCGTCATTATCGAAGCGCTTGTCAGGCATAAAGTGCTTTTTCCATTAGCAATTACTATAAAATATCGATGGGATTGAAATAATTCAAGGCTTGGCTATCATTTGAAGAAGCCAGCTGGCCAGTAATCCTGTGAAAAATTCGATCAGGTCTTGACGTATTTTTCATAGGTTTTCTCAATCAACCACGGCCGTCGGCGCTTTGCGGACAACGGCAACGTGAAAGAGGATGAGTCATGCCCACCGGGACAGTCAAGTGGTTTAGCAATGTGAAGGGTTACGGATTCGTAAACACGGACGAAGACAAGGAGAGCGATATCTTTGCTCACTTTTCGGCAATCGAAATGGATGGCTACAAAAAGTTGACTTCGGGACAGAAAATCGAATTCGAAATCGAAGAGGGGCCGAAGGGATTACAGGCCCAGAACATCCGTTCTATAGACAGCTAAATCCCCTCCCCGGTCGCCCGGCCGCGCGTTTTCCGTCGGGTAATGATCGACCCGCGGCCACGAGCCGCAAGCTGTTGCGACGCCGTCGCTCCGACGTCGTAACCGGCCGCCGCAGGCTGCTGCCGACAGCCGAAACTGTTGTATAATCCCCGCGCATTCGGACCATTCCACCAGGGGATGACATGACCTACCAGCACATCAAGATTCCAACCGACGGGCAGAAAATCAGTGCCAATGACGACCTGAGCCTGAGCGTTCCGGACAACCCGATCGTGCCCTACATCGAGGGCGATGGCATCGGTATCGACATTTCGCCGGTCATGATCGACGTTGTCGACGCGGCCGTCGACATGGCTTACCAGGGCGGTAAAAAAATACACTGGATGGAGGTTTTCGCCGGCGAGAAGGCGACCTCGATTTACGGCGAGGACGAGTGGCTGCCGGGTGAGACGCTGGAGGCGCTGAAAGAGTTCGTCGTCTCGATAAAGGGGCCACTGACGACCCCGGTCGGCGGCGGTATTCGATCGCTCAACGTTTCGATCCGCCAACGCCTCGACCTCTATGCCTGCGTCCGTCCGGTACGTTACTTCCACGGCATCGAGACGCCGCTGAAGCACCCGGAAAACACCAACATGACGATTTTCCGCGAGAATACCGAGGACATTTACGCCGGCATCGAGTGGGAATCCGGCAGCGACGGCGCGAAAAAGGTCATCCGCTTCCTGACCGAGGAAATGGGGGTTACCAGCATCCGCTTCCCGCAAACCTCGGGCATTGGCGTCAAGCCGGTTTCGTCGGAAGGCACGCGCCGGCTGGTGCGCAAGGCGCTACAGTACGCCGTCGACAACGATCGCCGCTCGGTCGCGCTGGTGCACAAGGGCAACATCATGAAATTCACCGAGGGCGCGTTTCGCAACTGGGGTTACGAGCTGGCGAAAGAGCTTTACGGGGCCAAAGAAATCGACGGCGGCCCGTGGTGTGAATTCGAGAATCCGAAAACCGGCAACAAGATCACGGTCAAGGACGTCATCGCCGACAATTTTCTGCAACAGATTCTGACGCGGCCGAAGGAGTACGAGGTCATCGCGACCCTGAACCTGAACGGCGACTACGTCTCCGACGCGCTCGCGGCCCAGGTCGGCGGTATCGGCATCGCCCCCGGCGCCAACATCGCCGACACGGTCGGCGTTTTCGAGGCGACCCACGGCACCGCGCCGAAATATGCCGGCCAGAACAAGGTCAATCCCGGATCGATCATCCTGTCGGCCGAGATGATGCTGCGTTACATGGGCTGGACCGAGGCTGCCGACAACGTCATCCGCGGCATGGAGGGCGCGATCGGCGCCAAGCAGGTGACCTACGATCTCGCGCGCAACGAGCCCAAAGCGACCGAGCTGAGTTCATCCGGCTTCGGCGAAGCCGTCATCAAGCACATGGGCTGAATGAATATCGCAATTAGGGGGACAGTATACCTGACTACCCGAATTCAGTTGCAAACTGAAATTAAATTAAGGTAGTTAGGTATACTGTCCCCCTGTTCCGATCGTTGCGGCTATTGCAGTTCGATGCGGTGCAGGCCGGTGTCGCGGATGATGTGGGCCGCGATTTCCTCGACTGACATTTGCGCCGTGTTGATGTAGGCGATGTCGTGCCGCAGGAACATGTCCTCGACCGCCTTCAGCTCGTAGCGGCACTGGTCGATCGATGAATAGCGGCTGTTCGGCCGCCGCGCCTGGCGCATGTTGACCAGCCGGTTCAGGTCCGTCGTGAGCCCGTAGAGGCGGTCGCGGTGGGCGCGAATCGGCGCCGGCAGCGCGTCCCCTTCCATGTCCTCCTCGGTAATCGGGTAGTTGGCGGCCTTGAGGCCGAACTGCAAGGCGAGGTAGAGACAGCTTGGCGTCTTGCCGGAGCGCGACACGCCGATCAGGATGATGTCGGCTTCCGGGTAGGTCCGCGTGCGTCCGCCGTCGTCGTGCAGCATCGCGTAGTCGATCGCGTCGATGCGCGATTCGTAGACCGAGGGGTTGATGATACGGTGCGATTGCCCCGGTTGGTGGTGCTCGGCCGCGAGCGCCTTCTCGAGGCGCGGCAGGAAATCGCCGAACGGGTCGATCACGAGCGCCTTGCTCTGGCTGATGATCTTCATCAGGTCGGCGTCGCCCATCGTGCAGATCACGATCGGCAGCTGGCCGCTGTCGGCCATGCACTGATCGATTTCGTCGCGTACCGTGCTGGCCTTGTCGAAGGTGTCGACGAACGGAATCGTGCGGGTCTGGAACTGATGCCCGGGAAATTGCGCCAGCAACGACAGGCCCAGGGTCTCGGCGGTAATCGCGGTACCGTTGGAAAGAAAATAGACCTGCCTCGCGTCGTCAGCCATCGTTGCTAGCCTGCATATTGTATGAAGGTAACGAAACCCGGGGGAAACCCCGGTTCAGGTCCGGGGCGGCGTCTGGCAGACAAGGTTCGATTGGCGGCCAGATTCTTGATGTGCCGGGTGCGGATCAAGCCATCCCTGGCGCACACCCCTTCGGGGTAGCTTCGCATCGCCGATCCGCATCCTGCGGATTGGTTCTGATTTCGTTCCGGCACAAACTGTCCCCGGCACGATTTTCGAAAATCTGCTTTATGTGATTGATATCCAGTATATTTCCCATTAGCTTGTGCCGCCTTCTTGCAATATGCAGGCTAGGGCCCTCGGGATCGAGTTGATATACTAATACACTTCAACGCGGTCGCGTAACTTCAGATCCTTTAGCGAGAGAATTTTATGACCGAGAATGTCGTGCCGCTGGAACAGCTGGGTATGAACGATGTGCCCCGCGTGGGCGGCAAGAATGCTTCGCTCGGCGAGATGATCGCCAACCTCGGTAACCTCGGCGTCGACGTCCCGGGTGGTTTCGCGACCACCGCGAACGCCTTCGACGGGTTCCTCGACGAGGCCGGAATTCGCGACCGGATTCTCGACAGGCTGGCGGCGCTGGATACCGCCGACGTCAACGCGCTCGCCGCGGCGGGCGCGGAAATCCGCGGCTGGATCGTCGACGCGAAATTGCCGGCGGTGCTCGAGGCCGATATCCGGCAAGCCTACGCGGCGATGGCGACCGACGGCCAGGACGCCAGCGTCGCGGTGCGCTCGTCGGCAACGGCCGAGGACTTGCCCGACGCGTCGTTTGCCGGCCAGCAGGAAACCTTCCTCAATATCCGCGGAATCGAGCAGGTGCTGCACGCGATCCGGCTCGTGTTCGCGTCACTGTTCAACGATCGCGCCATTTCATACCGGGTCCACCAGGGCTTCGCCCACGCCGACGTCGCGCTGTCGGCCGGGATCCAGCGCATGGTGCGCAGCGATCTCGCCGCCAGCGGCGTCATGTTCAGTATCGACACCGAGTCCGGATTCGAAGACGCGGTCTTCATCACCAGCAGTTACGGGCTCGGCGAAACCGTGGTCCAGGGCGCGGTCAACCCTGACGAATTCTACGTCTACAAGAAACATCTCGGCGAGGCCAGGCGCAGCATCCTGCACAAGACCCTCGGCAGCAAGCTGATCAAGATGGTCTACGCCGACGGCAGTTCGCCGGCCGAGGCCACGCGGACGGTCGACGTCGACGCGGCCGAGCGCGCGCGTTTCTCGATCGCCGACGACGAGGTCACCGAACTCGCCCGCATCGCGGTCGCGATCGAGCGGCACTACGGCCGGCCGATGGACATCGAATGGGCCAAGGACGGCGAAAACGGCAAGCTCTATATCGTCCAGGCGCGCCCCGAAACGGTGCAGTCGCGCAGCGGCCGCGTGATCGAGCGCTACCGCCTGAAGCAGCAAGCCGAACCGCTGGTCAGCGGCCGCGCGGTCGGCAACCGAATCGGCCAGGGCGCCGCCCGGGTCATCAGCGACCTGTCGCAAATGGACCGGATCGGCGACGGCGACGTGCTCGTCACCGACATGACCGACCCGGACTGGGAGCCGATCATGAAGCGCGCGTCGGCGATCGTGACCAATCGCGGCGGCCGTACCTGCCACGCCGCGATCATCGCGCGCGAGCTCGGCATCCCGGCGCTGGTCGGCACGGGTGACTGCACCGAGGCAGTCGCCCATGGCAGCGACGTGACCGTGTCCTGCGCCGAGGGCGATACCGGCTACGTCTACCCCGGCCTGCTCGAGTTCGAACACCAGGTGCACGAGTTGACGAAAATGCCCGACATTCCGGTCAAGATCGCGATGAACGTCGGCAATCCCGAGCGCGCGTTCACGTTTTCCCGGCTGCCGCACGCCGGGATCGGCCTCGCCAGGCTCGAGTTCATCATCAGCAACTCGATCGGCATCCACCCGCGCGCGCTGCTCGAGTACGACGCGATGAGCGACACGCTCCGGCGGGAAATCGACGAACGCATCGCCGGCTACCCCGGCCCGGTCGAGTACTACGTCGACAAGCTGACCGAAGGCATCGCCACGCTGGCGGCCGCGTTCGCGCCCGAGCGCGTCATCGTACGGCTGTCCGATTTCAAATCGAACGAATACGCGCACCTGCTCGGCGGCGACGTGTTCGAACCCCACGAGGAAAACCCGATGCTCGGCTTCCGCGGCGCGTCGCGCTACATCAGCGACGATTTCCGCGCCAGCTTCGGCCTCGAGTGCGACGCGATCAAGCGCGTGCGCAACGACATGCAGCTGCGCAACGTCGAGGTCATGATCCCGTTCGTGCGCACGCTCGGCGAGGCTCGCGCGGTGCACGAGTTATTGCGCGCCAACGGTCTCGAGCGCGGCGTCGACGATTTTCGCCTGATCATGATGTGCGAGATCCCGTCCAACGTACTCCTCGCCGAACAGTTTCTCGAATACTTCGACGGCTTCTCGATCGGCTCCAACGACCTGACCCAGCTGACGCTCGGCCTCGATCGCGATTCCGGGCTGGTCGCAACGGCCTTCGACGAACGCGACCCGGCAGTCATGCAGCTGCTCGAGCGTGCAATCGGCGCGTGCCGGGCCGCCGGCAAATATGTCGGTATCTGCGGACAGGGCCCTTCGGATCATCCGGACCTCGCCGAGTGGCTGCTCGAGCAAGGGATCACGAGCATATCGCTGAACCCGGACACCGTCATCGAAACCTGGCTGTTCATCGCCGAGCAGCAAAAGTCGCGCAGCTGAGATGGCGGATTACGCCAGCGCCGTCGATGGCATCGATTGCATGAACGCCGGCGACGTCGATTCGCGGATCGTCGCCAGCCGCCTGTTCGTCGCCGATGCCGGGCAATCGTTCGGCGTAATTTTTGAACCAGGCGCTCGCCCGGATGCGCACGGGTGTCGCGATGGCTGAAACCGTGTGGAAACCGAATACGACCGTGGCCGCGCTGTGCGAGCGCGAAGGCCGCTACCTGCTGGTCAGGGAAAGGGTCAGGGGCCGGATCGTCTATAATCAACCGGCCGGGCATCTAGAGGCCGGCGAGAGCCTGCTCGATGCGGTGATCCGCGAAACCCTCGAGGAAACGCGCTATCGCTTCGAGCCCGAGACGCTGCAGGGAATCTACCGGTTTTGTCCGCCGGATAACTCGGCCAAAACTTACCTGCGCTTCCTGTTCCGCGGCAGCGTGGCCGGGAGCGTCGAGGGCGAACTCGATCGAGGTATCATTGCCGCCGAATGGATGACTTACGAAGAAATCCGCGCCTGCAGGGCGCAACACCGTACGCCGGTCGTGATGCAGTGCATCGACGATGCCCGCGCGTCGCCCGGTTATCCGCTCGACGTCATCAGCCGGGTTTATGCCTGATGCGCGTGACGGGCCTCGTCTGGATACTGCTGCTGCTGGGCCTCGCGGCACCGGCCGGCGCGGCCGAGCCCTACTTCGTGCATTGCTACGATTTTCGCTGCAAGAGCTACCAGGAAGTGCGCTTCGACGCGGCCCAGTGGGCGCGGCTGCGCGCGCTGTTCCAGCCGGCGCAGCCCGATGCCGCGGCCGAGCGGCAGGCGATCCGGCGCGCGATCGCGATGATGGAGCGTTTCAGCGGCGCGCTCGCCGGCACCGCCGTCGACAAGGGTGGCAACGCGCACGACTACGCGTTGCCGCGGCAGCAGGACTGTATCGACGAGTCGACCAACACCTGGCAGTACCTCGTGGCGCTCGACGAGCTCGGGCTGTTGCGCCACCACGCCGCCGATCTGAAATATCGCCGTATCGTCTGGCTGGCGACCCACTGGAGCGCGGCCATCGTCGAGCGCGCGAGCGGCGAACGCTTCGCGGTCGACTCGTGGTACCGCGACAACGGCGAATTGCCGCTGATCCAGCCGCTCGACGACTGGCTCGAGCGACTCGACTGGCCGGTCGAGCACAATCCCGAGCTGGCGCCGGTACGGAGCTGAGACGTGTCCCGCGGCGAGAAAATCATCGTCGGACTGTCCGGCGGGGTCGATTCGTCGGTGGCGGCTTACCTGTTGCGCGAACAGGGCTACGACGTCGAGGCCCTGTTCATGAAGAACTGGGAGGAAGACGATGGCCCCGAGTACTGTTCGGCCGCCGTCGACCTCGCCGATGCGACCCAGGTCTGCGAACGGCTCGGCATTCGCCTGCACACGGTCAATTTCTCGGGCGAATACTGGGATCGCGTGTTCGAGCATTTTCTGCACGAGTACCGCGTCGGCCGGACGCCGAACCCGGACATCCTGTGCAATCGCGAAATCAAGTTCAAGGCGTTTCTCGATCACGCGCAAATACTCGGCGCCAGGCGCATCGCGACCGGCCATTACGTCCGCAGCCGCGTCGTTGACGGCGAACACCAGCTGCTGCGCGGTCGCGACCGCAACAAGGACCAGTCGTATTTTCTCTACGCGCTCGATCAGCATCAGATCGCGCACGCGCTGTTTCCGGTCGGTGAGCTCGACAAGGTCGAGGTCCGCGAGATCGCGCGCGCGCAGAATTTCGTGACCCACGCGAAGAAGGACAGTACCGGTATCTGCTTCATCGGCGAACGCAAGTTTCGCGATTTTCTCGAGCGCTTCATCCCGGCCAGCCCCGGCAGGATCGTCAGCGTCGAAGGCCGCGACCTCGGTGAGCATGCCGGCCTGATGTATTACACCATCGGCCAACGCCAGGGGCTCGGCATCGGCGGCCTCGTCGATGGCGACGATGCGCCCTGGTACGTGATCGGCAAGGACCTCGAGTCCAATCGCCTGATCGTCGGCCAGGGCGTCGATCACCCGCTGCTGTTTCACCGCCAGTGTCGGCTTGGCGATCTGCACTGGATCGGCGCCGCCGTCGAAGGCCTGCCTTACGATTGCAGCGCGAAGATTCGCTACCGCAGCGCGGATTCCGCGTGCCGTATCACGGCCATCGACGGCGATTACGCGAGCGTGGACTTCGCCGAACCCCAGCGCGCGATCACGCCGGGCCAGGCGCTGGTGTTCTACCGCGGAGAGCAGTGCCTGGGCGGCGGCACGATCGAATCGGCGTTCGACCCGACGTGAACCGGGTCGAGGAACAGACGCTCGCGCTCGCCGGCATGTTCCAGGCGGCGGTGCTCGTCGAGGCTCTCGCCAGCGACGGTCACTGCGACCGTGCGGCGCTCGATTGCAGCGTCGACAGCCTGTTCACCTTCGAAGCTCCGAGCGCGCTCGAGGTCTTCGGCGACGCGAACTGCCTCGCTATCGGCTTCGAGGCCCTGGTAGGCTATCTCGGCGGCCAGGCGCGGCAATCGGGGCGCAATGTCGCCTATTACGTCATGTCGATGTTCAAGCTCGCGGCTCGCCTGCAGCGAAACCCGGCGCTCGCGGAAACCCTGCACAAGGGCCTCGTCAAGGCCGAGCGCGGGCAGCGCGAATTCGAACTGCCGCGCGAGCAGCTGATCGGACATCTCGACCGCCTCTACCAGGACAACATCAGCCCGTTACAGCCCCGGATCATGGTCCGCGGCGAACCGTCCTGTCTGCGCGATGCCGCGATCGCGGCGCGCATCCGTGCCCTGCTGCTCGCCGGGATTCGCGCCGCGGTGCTCTGGCGCCAGCTCGATGGCAGCCGCTGGCGCCTGCTCGTCGCGCGCCGACAGTTCGTCGATACCGCGCGGCGCCTGCGCGAATCGGGCCAGGATACGGCGTGAACCGTCAGAGGCCGTGGCGTTCGCGGATGTCGGCGAGCATGCCGCGCGCGGCGGCGTCGATCAGGTCGTAGACGCGGTCGAAGCCGGCGTCGCCAAAATACGGATCCGGGACCTCGTCGCGGCCGCCTTCGGGCGCGAACTCGAGCATCAGGTGCGCGCGTGCGCGCGCGTCGTCCGGCCGCAGCGCCAGCATGTCGGCGAGATTGCCACGGTCCATCGCCACCACGTAATCGAAATCGATGAAGTCGTTGGTATCGAAACGGCGCGCGCGCAAACCCGCCAGGTCGACGCCGCGCGCCAGGGCGGTCTGCTGCGAACGCGGGTCCGGCGGCGCGCCGATATGGTAGCCGTGGGTGCCGGCCGAATCGACCTCGATCCGATCGGCGAGCCCGGCCGCGTCGACCAGCGCGGCGAAGACGCCATGCGCGGTCGGCGAGCGGCAGATGTTGCCCATGCAAACAAACAAAACCCGGATCGGGGGAGTCGCGTTCATATTCATCTACCGCCTTGATACAAAGTCATCGATTCTTGATTCAGGGCAAAATCTTATTTGATATACTCGCGCGCATAAACCCTCACGCGCGGTGGCCGCCATGATAATCATTCCCGAAATCCAGATCCAAGACGGCAAGGTCGTGACCCGGGCCGCGGTCCAGGGCGACGATATCCTGCACGAAATTACGCCGCGCGACGCGGTCCGGCAGTTCGTCGCCGAGGGTGCGCAGATGCTGCAGCTGGTCGATGTCGATGCGGCCCGTTCCAACCCCACGAACAACGCGGCGCTGATCAGGGAGCTGATCGACGAGAACGATATTCCGATCCAGGTCGCCGGCGGAATACGCACGCTGGCGCAGATCAACGACTGGTTCGAAGCCGGCGCGGCGCGGGTCGTGCTCGGCACCATTGCGATTACCGATTCACACCTCGTCGTCGAGGCCGCCAATCGCCATCCGGGCGGTGTCATCGTCCACCTGGCGACGCGCGGCGGTTACGTCATGATCGACGGCTGGAAAACGCAGACCGCGTTCACACCGCAGGACCTGATTCGCGATTTGCAGATGACCGGCATCGCCGGCGTCATCCATAAGGGCACCGAGCGCCTCGACTCGGAAATGGAAGAAGTTCTGGCGCTGACCGAGCGGCTTAGCCACGATGTCTCGATTCCGGTCTACTCGAGCGGCACGGTGCGCAACCTCGACGACCTCGCGCGCCTGCGCTACCTGCCTAACATCAACGGCGCGATCATCAGTAACGCGCTGCTGTCGGGCGACATCAAGCTCAGGGACGCGTTGAAAATCGCGGCCGAGAAAGAAATCACCCTCGAACCCGAGTCGATCACGCACAATGTCGACATGGGCATTCACCACGGCGTGCGCGCCTACCTGGCGGCCTACAACAGTTCGCAGGCGTCGAGGGTCTGGAACCAGCAACTGCGCGATACGATCACCGAAGACAATCCCTATCTCGAGATGCTGATCCCGCAGGTCGATCTCGACCTCGATCTGGAGGCGATGACACCGCGCGAAATCCAGGCGGCCTACGAATCGGAACTCGACCGCGCCGACATCGTCGTAGTCGTCCTCGAGGGCGTCGAGGCCGAGGCCTGGACCGGTTTCGAGTGCGGCTACGCCCGCGCCCACGGCAAATATATCTACGGCATCACGTCGACCCAGGAAGTCAAGGGCCCGAGCCAGCTACGCTTCGAGGCGATGTGCGACGAACTGATCTATTTTACGTCCGACGACAATATCACCAAATCGCACGCCGAGATTTCGCACGCGCTGGCGACCCGCGTGATGGTCAAGAATCAATAGCGCCGGAGACTCAGCCGCCAGGATTGATGCACTTGTAGACCTGAAAGCTTTGTTGGCCCTCGTCGACGACCGTCAGCGGCACGATCGTGTCGCCGCCGAGCCGCGCCGCCGCGTTGCGCGCGACGACGCGCAGTTCCTGCACGATGACGTTGTCGGGGCGCCTGACCCCGGCGATCACCCAGGTGACCGATGCGTTGGTCCGGCCAACCAGACGACAACTGTCGACCTCGTCGGGTCCGAGGACGCGGACCTTCTCGCCGTTGGGCGTCAGCTTGAGCGCGGTGGCGCAGCCGACGAGCAGCAATGCGGCGATGGTCGTGGCGATAATCGTTCTCATCTGGATCCTCTCCTGTTTAGGTTCGCGACGCCTGGAAAATGCTCTCGATCGAGGCATCCAGCGCAGCGTTGAATTCGTCGTCACTTTGTTGCGCCGACAGGCCCTCGGTCAGCGCGCGCGAAAAACTCGCGACCATGCCATTTTGCCGCGCCAGCCGAGCGTTGGCCTCCTCGCGCGTGTAGCCGCCGGACAAGGCCACGACCTTCAGTACGTTGCGATGCTCGATGCAATCGCGATAGAAGTTGTCGACCTCGGGCAGGGTCAGCTTGAGCATCACCAGTTCGCCGTCGCCGAGCTGATCGAGATGGGTCAGGATCGCGGTCTTGAGCAATGCCTCGATCGCGCCCTTTTCCGGGCTCTTGATGTCGACCTCGGGCTCGATGATCGGTACCAGCCCGGCGGCGACGATGCGCCGCCCGATCTCGAACTGCTGATCGACGACCGCATTGACGCCGTCGGCGTTCGCGCCCTTGATCACCGAGCGCATCTTGGTGCCGAAGACGTTCTTTTGCCGGGCCCGCTCAAGCAGGCCGTCGAGATCCGGCATCGGCTTCATGACCTGCGCGCCGTCGGCCTCGTCGGCAAGTCCCTTGTCGACTTTCAGAAACGGCACCACCCGCTTGACCTTCCACAGGTAGTCGGGCGTCGCCTGCGCCTCGACCTCGCGATCCATCGTGTTCTCGAACAGGATCGCACCCATGATGCGATCGCCGGTGAACGCCGGGCTGGTCATGATGCGGGTTCGCATCTGGTGGATGACGCCGAACATTTCGTCGTCGTTTGCATAGGCGCTGGCGTCGACGCCGTAGTTGGCCAGCGCTTTCGGCGTGCTGCCGCCGCTTTGGTCGAGCGCGGCGATAAAGCCCGGCTCGTTTCTGATCTTGTCGAGTTGCTGCTGATTAATTTTGCTCACGATTCCTGCTTCCGAAGTTGGGACGGGACGCCGCATGCGGCGCAAGCGGAGTATAAACTAGAGTGATTTTCGAATACAGTCGACGCGCTTGCGCGAGGCCGTCAGTCTTCCATCCCGACGTAGCCGGGTAACTCCCGAACCCGCCCGAGCCAGGCGCCGATGGCGGCATATCCGTCGAGATCGAACCCACCCTCGGGCGCAACGTGGGTGTAGGCATAGAGCGAAATATCGGCGATCGTGCAGGCCTGGCCGACGAAAAATGCATGACTCGCGAGGTGGCGCTCCATCAGGTCCAGCGCGCGATACCCGGCCTTGACCCGCGATTCGTATTCGGCCGCGCGCTCGGCCGGCATGTCGAGGTAGAACTTGATGAAGCGCGCGACCGCGATCGCCGGTTCGTGGGTGTACTGCTCGAAAAACTGCCATTCGAGAACGCGCGTCTGCGCCAACGGCGTCGCAGGCCAGTAAGGACTGCCTTGCGCGAGATAAAACAGTATCGCGTTGGACTCGGTCAGGACTTCGCCGTCGTCGGTTACGCAAACCGGGATCTGACCATTGGGATTCAGCGACAGAAACTCGCTGCGCCGGGTTTCGCCCTGGACCACGTCGACCGGGATCCACTCGTGTTCGAGCCCGCGCAGCGCACAGATCAGCTTGAGCTTGTAACAATTACCCGAGCGGGCATCGCCGTATATTTTCATACCGCGACGATATCAGTATTCGGGCTTTATGACACCCATGCGGCTCGACATCAGCGTGCTCTGGCCGAGCGATTTGTCGAACACCGTGGCGTAGGCGAGAACCGCCTGGACGTAGTTACGGGTCTCGCGGAACGGCACGGTTTCGACCCACAGGTCGGCCGACATCTGCTCGTCGCGAGGCAGCCAGCGACGCACGTTGCGCGGCCCTGCGTTGTAAGCGGCGGCGGCCAGCGCGACGTTGTTGTCGAAGCGATTCATGACGCTCTTGAGATAGTGCGTGCCGAAACGGATATTGTTCTCGACGTGCAGGATATCGGACCGACGCGGTCGCTTCATGCCCAGCGAACGCGCAACGCGGCGTGCGGTGCTCGGCATCAGCTGCATCAGGCCGAGCGCGCCGACATTGGAGCGCGCCAGCGGATCGAACAGGCTCTCGCGGCGCATGACGCCATAGATCAGCGACGGATCGAGTTCCTTCTTTTGCGCCAGCGCCATGACCTGTCGTTTGTACGGGGTCGGGAAGCGCAGGCTGAAATCGTTGCGATGCTCGGTTTTCGCGACCGTGCGGATCGCGCTGTCGTGCCACTGCCATTTCGACGCCAGCGTCGCCGCCTGCTTGATCTGATCGTGATCGAGGTAGCGCAGGGCCTGGAACCACTCGCGCTTGGCGTCAACCAGGCGATCGAGATAAAAAAGCTCGCGCGCGCGCAGCATGTGCGGGTTGTCGACGAGAAAGCTATCCTCGTCGACCTCGACGCTGGCGGCGTTTTCCTGTTCGATGTGGTACTTGCGCTCGAGCTTGTCGGCGGCGAGGAAGCCGTAATAGCTGCTCTTGACCGCAAGCTGCTCGAGCAGGTCGAGCGACTCGACCAGCCTGCCCTCGGCCTCGAGTGCGCGCGACAGCCAGTATTGCCACTCGTTTTCCGCGTGCAGGTGCACGGGCATGCGCTTGATCGTTTCGAGCAAACCCGGCCAGTCGCGCCCGCGCAACTGGATGCGCGCGAGCCACAGATGGGCCTGGTCGTTCATGGTCGACGGCTCGAGGTTCGCCAGCAGGGTCCGTGCCTCGGGCTCGTGCTGGTGGGCGGCCGACAGCGCGATCCGGCGCTGAACCTCGTCGACCTGGTTCTGGGTAAAGGCGAAGTCGTCGCGCATCAGGTTCCAGAATTCGAGCGCCTTGAGACTGTTCTTGCGCGCGAGGCGGTCGATCGCATGCGCGATGATCGCGCGGTTGCGCGCCGTGTCGGCGACATCGGCGAGACGTTTCAGCGAGCGCTCGGGGCGCAGGTGGGCACGATACCAGGTTTCGACCACGGCCTGATCGTCGGCTCCGAGCTTGCGCCCCAG
Source organism: Gammaproteobacteria bacterium (assembly GCA_024638385.1). Classification (GTDB taxonomy): domain Bacteria; phylum Pseudomonadota; class Gammaproteobacteria. The sequence goes on from JAHEKJ010000026.1 coordinate 29,910, forward strand.
GTAGCGCGCGAGATTGGGTCGCCGGGCCTTGAAGGCTTTTTCGATTCGCAGCCACACGACGGTGTCGGGGTCGGCGTGATTCTCGAGGTAGTACGCAAACGCCGCATCGCATTGCGACGGTTGCGAATATCCGCGCAACCAGACGCGCGATATCTCGTCGTCGAGCCCGTCGAGGCGCTGGAGTTCGAGCCGCGCCTGAAACGCGAAGCACTGCAGCCGGGTATTCTCGCGCGAATCCCAGACGCGCAGATAATTCTCCCAGTCGCGGCGTTTCGCCAGCGCCGACAGGTACTTGCCGCGCGCGTGATAGACGAAAGGATAGTCGGCGTAGCGATCGAAGAAGCGCTCCGCCTGCGCGGGCTTGACCTTGTGCGCCTGGCGCCTGAACAGGTCGTACTCGAGGTAGGGTTGCGCCGGGTAACCTTCGAGTTCGCGCAACAGCTGCCTGAATCGGGTGATTTGCTTGCGCTCGAGCGCCTGGCTGGCGTCGTGGAACAGGCCGCGCTGGTGTTCGAAATTCGAAGCCTGCGCCGGGAGCGGGCCGAGCGTCGCCAGCAGCAGAATCGCTGCAGCTGTTCTGGCAGCCCTCCCGGGGCTGAGTCTCGAGGAGGCAGGCGCCAAAAGAAATCCTATTTTTTTCAGAACTTTAGCTAAAAGTCTAGAAGTGAAACATCAACTTGGCAAGCGTTTCATTCGGCGTCGCCGCGGTGCGGTTCCGCGAGCTTGGCCGGATCCAGCAATTGGCGCAGCTCGGCCTCGTCGATATCCGTCATTTCCAGCGCTACTTCGAGTATAGATCGGTTTTCGGCGAACGCCCGCTTGCCGATCTCGGCGGCACGCTGATAGCCGATGATCGGGTTCAGCGCGGTCACCAGGATCGGGTTCTGTGCCAGATGCCGCGATAGCGCTTCGTCGTTGACCTCGAACTGCTCGATCACCGGTGCGAGGCTGCGGCAGGCGTTGCCGAGGATCTCGATGCTCTGCTGCAGGTTATAGGTAATGACCGGCAACATGACGTTGAGCTGGAAATTGCCCGATTGCGCGGCTTGCGCGATGGTCGCGTCGTTGCCGACGACTTGCGCGGCGACCATCGCGACCGCCTCGGGGATGACCGGGTTGACCTTGGCCGGCATGATCGAGCTACCCGGTTGCAGGGCCTTGAGCCTGATCTCGCCGAGTCCCGACAGCGGCCCGGAATTCATCCAGCGCAAATCGTTGCTGATCTTGGTCAGCGAACTGGCGAGCACGCGCAGTTGCCCGCTCGCTTCGAGCGCGGTATTTTGCGACGCCAGCGCCTCGAAACGGTTTTCCATCGGCGCGAAGCGAATACCGGTTTCGCGCGCGAGATGGGCGCAGACGCGTTCACCGAAGTCGGCCGCGGTGTTGATACCCGTGCCGACCGCGGTGCCGCCGATCGCGAGTTGCTGCAATCGCGTCAGCGCGGTCTGGATGCGATAGCGATCGTTGCGAATCTGTGACGCCCAGGCCGAAATTTCCTGTGCCAGCGTGACCGGCATCGCGTCCATCAGGTGGGTGCGGCCCGTCTTGATCGTATCCCGGTGGCGCTCCATGCGCTCGAGCAGCGCAGTCTCGAGCGCCTGTATCGCCGGCAGCAGGTGCTCGTGAATCCGCAGGCTGGCGGCGACGTGGATCGCCGACGGGAAGATATCGTTCGAGCTTTGCCCCATGTTGACGTGGTCGTTCGGATGCACCGCGCGCGAATCATCGCTGGCGAGCGTCGCCAGCACTTCGTTCGCGTTCATGTTGCTGCTGGTGCCCGAGCCGGTCTGAAAGACGTCGATACCGAACTGGTCGTGGTGTTCGCCGGCGATTATGCGGGCGGCGGCGGCGCGGATCGCGGCCGCGAATTCGGCGTCGAGCAGGCCGAGATCCTCGTTGGCCGCGGCGCAGGCCTGCTTGAGCAGGGCCAGCGCGCGGATCGTCGAGGCCGGCAGCACGAGGTCGCTGAGCCTGAAATTGTCGAGCGCGCGCTGGGTCTGCGCCTGGTAGAGCGCGTCGGCCGGAATTTCGACCTCGCCCATGCTGTCGCTGACGGTAACCGTTTTGCGGCCCATGCGGATTTCCGGGACACTGTTCGAAGGCGATATTGTAACGACCCGGCCGGCAAATGCACGTGCCTTGCGGAGTTCCGATTATCGGCTTGCGACGCCACAAAAGGCTGCGAACTGGGCTACAATCTAGACTGTTGCCGGCCGGCGCGCCGGGAAGCATTTTATAATCGAGGTGACCGCAATGGAAAACGAAGATACGGTGGTGTTGACGCCCGAGGAAAAAGAAAAGATTCTCAAGAAAAAGCCCGAGGACGAGAAGCAGGAAGACGAGGAGAAGGAAGACTAGACCTGCTCGACGCTACGGCCATCAGCCGGTCAGGCAACGGATCGCCTTCGCACTCCCCCTGAAATCCTTCATCGACGATTGTTGCGTCTCCAGCACGTAGACGCCGCTGGCGCCGACCTCGGCGGCCTGCCGGCGCATCTTGTCGACCATCGACTGTAACGACAGATAGCCGCCTGTTACGCGGATATGGGCCAGCGTTTCGAAATCGCAGCGCGGCCGGTCGATGAAATACACGATCACATCTTCGCTTGCGAGCGCCGCGCGCGGCTGGCCGACGACCAGTGCCCGTTCGGCGCAAGCCGATCCCAGCAGCAGCATTAAAAGCGTGATTGAAGTCAGGCGCGCGGTCATATCGACCAGATTATCGGCCGCACCCCGGGGATCTTGACCGCTCGCCGGCCCGTTCGCTACCGCGGCTGCAGGGCGACGACCTCGGTGACCGCGGCGCACAGGCGATCCAGGTCTGCGGCGTCGATGACGTAAGCCGGCATCAGGTAGACCAGTCGGCCGAACGGCCGTACCCAGACGCCGGCGTCGACGAATTGCCGGCTGATCGTTCGCATGTCGACCGGTCGCTTCATTTCGACGACGCCGATCGCCCCGAGCACGCGGACTTCGGCGACCTGCGGCAGATCGCGACACGGCGCGAGCGCCTCGCCGAGTTGCCGCTCGATGGCTTCGATCCGCGCCGCCCACGGCGATTCCAGCAGCAACTCGATGCTGGCCCGCGCGACCGCACAGGCCAGCGGGTTGCCCATGAAGGTCGGGCCGTGCATGAACACGCCCGGGTCACCGGCATCGATCGTCGCGCTGACTTCGGTCGTCGCGATCGTCGCCGCGAGGCTCAGGTATCCGCCCGTCAGGGCCTTGCCGAGGCACAAAATGTCGGGCGCGATCGGCGCGTGCTCGCAGGCGAACAGCTTGCCGCTGCGGCCGAATCCGGTGGCAATTTCGTCGGCGATCAGCAGGATTCCGTGAGCGTCGCACAGCTCGCGCGCGCGTCGCAGGAAGTCGGCGGAATAAAAGTACATGCCGCCCGCGCCCTGCACCACGGGTTCGAGGATCAGCGCGGCGATTTCCGCGTGGTGTCCGGCGAACAATTGCGCCAGCGGAGCGATGTCCTCGTCGCTGCAAGGCTCGCCGAAGCGGCTACGCGGTCGCTCGACGAAATGCTGCTGCGCGAGCACCGACGTGAATAACCGGTGCATGCCGGTGACCGGGTCGCAAACCGACATCGCGCCGAGCGTATCGCCATGGTAGCCGCCGCGCAGCGTCGCAAAACGTTGCTTGCCGCCCTGCCCGCGCGCCTGCCAGTACTGTAGCGCCATTTTCATCGCGACTTCGACGGCGACCGAGCCGGAATCGCAGATGAAGACCGATTGCAACGGTTCGGGAACGATCGTCAGCAGCGTCTCGACCAGCGAGACCGCCGGTTCGTGGGTCAGGCCGCCGAACATCACGTGCGCCATGCGCTCGAGCTGGGATTCGAGCGCGGCGTTGAGCCGCGGATGATTGTAACCGTGGATCGCGCACCACCAGGACGCCATGCCGTCGATCAGCTCGCGCCCGTCGGCGAGGTAGAGGCGCACCCCGCGGGCGGATTCGACCGGGAAAACCGGCAGTTCGGAATGCATCGCGCTATACGGATGCCAGATGTGCGCGCGGTCGATCTCGAGCAGGCGCTGCGTAGCAGGGTCGTTCATGGCGGCGATTGTAAGTAAATTGTTCGCGCCGGGTCCAATCGGCGTCGTAGCGCGCGTCAGGCGTCCTGGTGGCGTGGCGACCAGCCGGCGTCGAAACGCGCGACCGCGTCGACGAACAGTTCGGCGCCGCGCACGGCGCAGCGGCGCTCGAGCGTCGCGCGATCGACCGGGCCGCCGGCGTCGATGCGCGCCTGCGCGACGATGTCACCGCGGTCGAAGCGTTGCTCGAGCAGATGCAGGGTCACGCCGAAATCCGGGTCTTCGGCAGCGATCTGGGCGCCGAGCGGATCGGGCCCGCGGTAAGCCGGCAACAGCGACGGGTGCAGGTTCAGCGCGGCCTTGCGCGCGGCGCGAATCAGCGGTTCGCCGATCCGGTAGGGCCAGCAGGCGACGAGGATGAAATCGATTCGCCGCGCGGCGAAACTCGCGGCAAAACGCTCCTGATCGGCGGCGGGTGCGTGGTCGATAGCGCAGTCGCCGACCAGTGCGGCAAATTCGCCGGCTTCCTCGCCTGCCAGCAGGTCGATTTCGTCGATCGGTTTGGCCGCCGGTGAATAAGTCGGCACGACGATCCGCCGCGGCCGGCAGCCGAGTTGCCGCAGCGCGCGCAAGGCTTCGCAGGAAAACGCTGCCCCGGTGGCGAACAGCGCGAAATCGATGTCCGTCGGGTGCGGGTCAGGCCTCGTCATCACAGGGTTGCAGCTCGATCACGCCCTGCCCGATCAAGGTGTCGAGGTAGCCGAAGCGACGCAGGTCGGCAATACGGAACGGGTACAGGATGCCGTCGAGGTGATCGCACTCGTGCTGCACGACGCGCGCGTGGAAGCCGCTCGCCTCGCGCTCGATCGGTTTGCCGTGCTGGTCGAAACCGCGGTAGCGGATGTCGCGGTAACGCGACACCACGCCGCGCATGCCGGGCACGCTGAGGCAGCCTTCCCAGCCGTCTTCGCGGGCGTCGCCGAGCGCTTCGATCTCGGGGTTGATCAGCACGGTCTCGGGCACCGGCGGCGCGTCGGGGTAGCGCGGATTGGTTTGGTAGCCGAAGATCACGACCCGCTGCGTGACGCCGATTTGCGGCGCGGCGAGCCCGGCGCCGTTCTCGGCCGCCATCGTGTCCCACATGTCTTCGAGCAGCGGCGCGAGCGTTTCCGCGTCGATCGGCGCGACCGGCCGGGAGACTTCGAGCAGGCGGGGATCGCCCATTTTGAGGACTTCTCTGATGGCCATGGCGTGGGCTCCTTGGGGCGTTTGATTGTGCCAGATATCGGTGTTATAACCAATCGATCCCGCCCCGGAGGACGCCATGGCGCAACCCCCGCCGATCGAACCCGTCAGCGGCACCATCGTGCCGCGCTTCGCCGGCGCCGCGACCTTTTGCCGGCTGCCCGAATTGCGCGACGTGCCGTATTGCGACGTCGCGATCCTCGGCGTGCCGTTCGACGCCGGCACCAGCTACCGGCCGGGCGCGCGTTTCGGCCCGCAGGCCATCCGCCAGGCGTCGCGCCACCTGCGCACCAATTTTCACCCGGCCTACGACACCGAACCGTTCAGGACCCTGCAGGTCGCCGACGCCGGCGACGTCGCCTGCAATCCGTACAACATCGAGGAAGCAATCGGGCAAATCGAGGCCGCCGCCGGCGAAGTGCTCGAACGGGCGCCGGCGCTGGTCAGCCTCGGCGGCGATCACACGATCGCGGTGCCGCTGCTACGCGCCGTCAACCGGGTCGCCGGCCGCGTCGCGCTGGTGCATTTCGACGCGCATCTCGATACCTGGGATACCTATTTCGGCGCGCCCTACACCCACGGCACGCCGTTTCGCCGCGCCGCCGAGGAAAACCTGTTCGACGACGCCGCGTCGATGCACGTCGGCATCCGCGGTCCGCTCTACAGCCGCGACGACCTCGAACGCGACGCCGAACTCGGCTTCAAGGTCGTGCACTGCGACGAACTGCAAAGCCACGGCGTCGACCACGTCGTCGAGCGCATTCGCGCGCGCGTCGGCGAGCAACCGCTTTATCTTTCGATCGACATCGACGTGCTCGATCCGGCGCACGCGCCCGGCACCGGCACGCCCGAAATCGCCGGACTCACGAGCCGCGAGCTGGTCAACATCGTCCGCGGATTACAGGGCCTGAACCTGGTCGGCGCCGACATAGTCGAGGTTGCGCCGGCCTACGATCACGCCGAGATCACGTCGCTGGCCGCGGCGACGATCGCCTTCGAGATGGTCAACCTGGTGGCCTGCCGCGCCTAGCCCGGCGGCGGTATCGGTTGCGATTCCTCGCGCAGCGTGCGTTGCGCGAACCAGGCCACCGACGCGAGCAGCATCGCGCCGCCGATCAGCGTGTTGACCGACGGCGTCTCGCTGATCACGAGCCAGACCCACAGCGGCCCGAGAATGCTCTCGAGCAGGTAGACCAGCTGGACCTCGGCCGAATTGGCGTA
>JAHEKJ010000027.1:0-4304 GCA_024638385.1 Gammaproteobacteria bacterium
TCACGGTCGGGATCGTTGAGCGGATCACTGGGGCATGCGTCTTCGTCGTCCGGGATACCGTCTCCGTCGAGGTCGCCAATGGTGTAGGTACTGCTGTAGGTAGTGAACCCGGCCACATCGAAAGTCAGCGTCCCGCGCGCGAAGCTGACAAAAGTACACTGCGGAACCAGGCAGGGCTCGAAAGTGCCATCGTCGTTCTCGTCGATCAGGAGTTCGCCGTCGCCCGAAAGACCGTTCAGGCGGATACGTGCAGGCCCATCGAGGAAAGGCAGCACAGTCGAATCCACCCTTGCCGCGTTGGTCCTTATCCTGACTCGTTCGGTCGAAATATCGGTTTCTGCAACGGAAGGCAATATGAAATTGCCGGTAAAGCTGATGCTGCCCCGCGTGGTCTGCATCGCAATATTTCCGATACTGTTGTTCTGAGAAAGCGGCTCCAACGGATCCCCACCAAAGCTGCCCACGACCGTACCCAGTCCCGTTGCGATATCTATGACCACCAGATCAGAGTTTCCATAGAGGGTAGCGTCCGGTGCAAAATCGATATCCGACAGCCACCTAATGCCTGTGTCACCAATTTCGTTGATAATTTTCCCGTCGGTTAGGTCGATTTCGTAAAGGTGTGCCGTTTCCGAGAGTTCGTCGGTCCATCGACTACTGGCATATGCCCTGCCAGTAGTAGGATGTATCGACAGTCCCGTCCATCCGATTCCCGCATTTCCGATCAATGTCACATCACCTTCGTCGCCCGCGTCACCTGCTACGAGATCGATGTTTACCAAATCTCCCCGGTTTGTCGTCGCTAAAAGACTCGTGTTACCGGTAGCCTCCAGGCCGTTTAATTGCCCCCGCAAGGCCGGCAGGTTCAATGGAATAGCAGTCACCTCACCGGTATTCGGGTCTATTTCATAAAGTTGCAAGGCACCGAAACTGCCGCCGGGCAATCCCACAATGCGACCGTTTGGAAGTATTTCGAGCGCACCAAAACCAAAACCGACGTCGACGCCACCTTGCAAAATCGGTATCACCGCGTTGGCTGCGCCAGTTGTCGGATCAACCAGGAAAAAAGCGGTAGCTTCGCCGATACCGAATCCATCACCCGCACTACTCCCCCAATTACTTTCTATCGCATAGATATTTCCGTCGCTATCAACGCTCATGCCACCGTTTTGCAGGGCAAATCGACCCTGAAACAGGTAACCGTTCGGTGATATCAGGGTATTTCCGGTGAGCTCGTTGTCAGACGACGATTGAATACTTATCGCGTAGCTCGCATCTGCCCGGAACGTATTGTTCGTCACGATATTGTTGTTGGCACTGGCCTGTAATCTAATGGCAGGCGCATTCTTTCCGGTTGTCTGGACCCTGTTGTCGGTTATCAGGTTTGAATTCGAATCACCCCTCAAACTGATTCCCCGACTATTCCCGCCGCTTGTAGAAATTGTATTGCCGCTGATTGTGCTATTCGTTACTCCCGTCAATTCGATCCCACGCCCGTCAAAGTGAGCCGTTGAAATCTTGCAATTCCTGATCGTGATTCCCGAAACAAAACCTGCCTGAATCACACGGTCACTGGTAGTAGCTATGCTATGTCCTGCACAATCGAGGACTACATCGTTAACTCCCTGAAAGATAAATGCCCTGTCGGGGCAGATCAGGTCCTCGTCGAGAGTAATGTCGGTTGTTACGAATGTGCCACACGCGCCGGGACCCGTGGCAATCCCGAACTGTTGGAAGGTACGTGACCGGATGAATGGATCGAAGCCCTCAACCAGCACTTGTCCAACAAAACTACTACCCCTGAAAAGTACTTCACCGGGTACTGTGAATGAGTTGGTGCTGGCTAGTGGGTATGTTCCAGGATCCAATCTTTGATCATAGATTGTCCCTCCATTATTCTGCTGGATTCGAATTCTGAATCGGTCGACGTTGCCATCGTTGGCAGTCCCGTCAGCCACGCTGGCCGGTGTTGTCCAGGTGAAGGTGGGCGTTAAAGTGTTACCCGGTATTTCAAGGTCCCCGACACCGGGCACAGGCCCAGTTCCTGGTCCAGCACCCAAAGCCGGGAAGGCTCTACTCGTCGTATCGCCGTCGAGCGTAGCAACGAATGTCCAGTCCCCGAGTGCCCGACCTTCAGTATACGGAACGAAGGCGAATATTTCGCAACCGAAGAATTCACATTCGTTCACCAGGTTGGTTACTTCCCCGGTATTCGAATTAGTTACCGTTGCTTGCGTATTGGTTGCCTCTGTCCCTGTAACTAGATCTATTACCCGTGCACTGATTAAGAAGTTATCCCCTTGAGTCCAACTTGGTGGTGCGTTGTATCGTGTCTCTCTAAATACAAACTCATCGACAATCTGGAGCCTCGTGGCTGCCAGCGTGACCTGGGTAAAGCCGCTCGCGGTGCCGATGAAAGCGATGATGCTTTCGACGTCTCCGGAAAAAGGCAATTCACTGGGCACGGCGTCGCTCTCGAGCATCGAAGTAGGCCCACCGAAATCCAGTTCCAGGGAAATGACGGCTTCACCGCCGAGCAGATCGCTGCCCTGGTTTTCTGACGAAATAATGAAAACCTGATCGTCCGGAGTAGCGGTATTATTGTCGAAAGTTTGTAGAGTTCCGCTGCCGAAATTGAAACTCAGCCCGGAATTCGGAAAGTCGAAACCAAGGCTTATCGTGCCCCCGGGGAACACCCCGGCGTCGGGAGAAGGATCGGTATCTGCTGCCCCGTCATTCAGTTCATAGAAAACGTTGACGTCGTGTCCCGCCGCAAACACGCTTGCGTACAGCCCAAAAGATTCAACAACTGTAGCGGTGAAACTGACAGCCGCGGCGTTCGCGGGGTTGATTACCAAGCCTAACAAGACCAGGCCGGTAAGAACCAGACGATTGGTCGAACGGAGGTACATTGTGATCTCCCCCCTTGTTGTTTTTTTCTTGTTTTTGTCTATTAACTTTTTTGAATCTTTCTCAATCTATACCTTGGTTCATCCTCAAGTAAAACATACTAACCAGACAAAACCGTAACACAATCACCCATATTGAGTAAATCTTTATGCTTATATGCGTAACTGGACTGGAACTGAAATACCCACCAGAGGAGCCGTGGTAGGGTAGTCAAGTGAAGCCGCTTTACAAAGGAATTCCGATTACTGCTGAAACGCTCTAAATTTTTTTCAATAGCTCCCTCATTTGAATCGTGCACTGTCCCGCCTGATTTGACTGGATCACCGGTCTGCGGTGACTCAAACGAATCGAAGAGGTTCAAATTGCCGAGACTACCCGCGACTGATTCCACTACATTTATTTCAAAGACCGGACTACCCGCCACTGCCGAGATACCAGGTCAACCAACTGCTAATTGATGACGCGTGGTTGGGCAGGTAAGAACATTATGGATCTGGCGGCCAGTATTTTGCAAAAAAGGCTGCTCGAGCCTTGCGCTAAAAACCGTCAAAAAGTGTGAGGGCTTTCAATATCTGCCGGATAGCATACGCCGCGATCAGCCCGTCAACCGGTTAAATGAAACCCGCTTTCCCATTGACGAAGTTTTGCAGCGGATAAGACTTACCGAGTAAGCTTAGTTTTTACGTGCGTTCCGTCAGTGGACTTAATTGAGCCCGTTCGGATATCGCCAGGGCTTGAGTAACCGGACTATTTTTCGGTTACCAACGGAACTTCGGATCTTGCAAAAATAATACTCTGAGCGGTAACGAAACCCATGAGAGTGAGGTTGACAAGGTCGCGCACGTTCAAAAGCTATTGATGATCCGTTCATGCCGAAGTAATCTCATAATTCATTGGTCGCTGGTTCGAGTCCAGCCGGGCCCACCATCTCCTAGAAATCACTTTCCACGGAACAGCTTCAGCTTTACGAGGAATCATGCATTGTGCTCGCTACCGAATTCCGCGTCGAGCGCATCGACGATGCCCCGGATGATTTCGATGAAGCGGTCGACCCCGGCCTGGTCCTGCTCGCGCCGACAAGCGTTCAACGCGGACAACGCGACGTTATAGGCGGCGTGATAATTGCCCCGGTCGACGAATTCCTGCACCAATTTGGCTTCCGATTGTATATCCATTCGGTTCCTGGTCTGCCGATCACCATGCTAACCCGGCCGCCCCGGACTGCCGACAGGTTCGGTGCGACCCTGCAGGCCGAAGCTCACGGAACGGGGTCAGGCCAGACATATTACCTGACCGCGGACCAATTTCGTAAGAGGCAAGGCCTCTGACCCTGGTGGCACTTACTTAAGCCCCAATACCAGCGTCATTGCGAGCCGCGAAGCAGCGAAGCAATC
>JAHEKJ010000027.1:4404-36406 GCA_024638385.1 Gammaproteobacteria bacterium
TGCAATCGGGCAAGATTCAGGAGGTTGCTTCGTCGCTAACGCTCCTCGCAATGACGTTCATATCCCGTCGTGATCGCAAACGGGAGCCTGAGTCATTGCGAGCCGCGAAGCAGCGAAGCAATCTCCCGAGATCGGGCCGGGTCCGGGAGATTGCTTCGTCGGCTGACGCCTCCTCGCAATGACGCGGCGTTATGATGAAAATGACAGGCTAAAATAAGTGCCATTCAGGCCTGACCCATTGCTCCTTGCCCAAACCCGACGACCTGCTTCGGATTTTCCGAACCGGGCCATCGAAAATCGCTATCCCCGGACACTGGCGAACCGCGGCCGATTTATGCAGAATGGATTTTTTCGCAGTCCGCCATTCATCGCAGTACCGCAGTCATGGCCCATAATTTCAATTTGAAAGGCAACTTTCCCCGCGGCGCCCGCGGCGAGTTTCGCCCAGACTCGCTCGACTCGCCGACCCTGCCGGCCCGCTACTATACCGATCCCGAGATTTATCGCCGGGAACTGGAGGCCATTCACTACCGGTCCTGGTGCTACGTCGGCCACGTCACCGACCTCGACGAGCCGCGCAGCTATTTCACCGACCGGGTCGCGGACCAGTCGATCATCGTGGTCCGCGGGCTCGACGACGAGATTCGCGCATTCTTCAACGTCTGCCAGCATCGCGGCCATCACCTGCTCGAGGGCCGCGGCAAGCTCGGCAAGGGCATATCCTGCCCGTATCATGCCTGGTTCTACGACCTCGAGGGCTCGCTCGTGCGCGCCCCCCACACCGAAACGATCGCCAATTTCAATACGCAGGAGTTCCACCTGAAATCGATCCCGCTGGCGATCTCCGCCGGCCTGATTTACGTCAACCTCGATGCCGAGTGCGAACCGTTCGAGCAACACATGGGCGGCTTCGGCCCGTCGATCGAAAGCCAGATACCCGATATCGGGAATTTCGTCGCCGCGCACCGCCTGCATTACGACATCGACGCCAACTGGAAGACCGTGGTCGACAACTTTTCCGAGGCCTACCACATCCCGGTCGCGCATCCGCAACTGGCGAAAGTGCTCGACCAGGGTATGGACGAGTTCCAGGAAGAGTATCGCTGGAGCTATATCCGCTATCGCAGCCGCACCGGCTTCGAAGGCCTCGACCTGGAACCCGGGCTGCCCTATATCGCGTGGCAGGCCTGGCCGCACCTGTGCATGCTGAGCCTGCCGGGGTCGCAGAACCTTATCGTGCTGCGGATGGCGCCGAACGGGGTGGAACGCTGCGCCGAGCGGGTCGATATCTACACGCCGAAGGGCGACGCCGAGAACGACCCCAATCTGCTGGCGATTCGCGACCTGTTCATGAACATGTTCAATCAGGAAGATATCGCGATCGTCGAAAGCGTGCAGCGCGGCTTCAACAGCCTCGGTTATGACCAGGGCCGCTATGTCTGCGACGCCGCGGAATCCTGGTTCACGGAAGCGTTGCTGCACTGGTTTCACATGCAGATTCTGGAGGCGCTGGACGCTTTCGACCGGAAAACTCGATGAACGGCCGGACCCGTGCCGAACAAATTTGCTTAGACTATGCTGATTTTCTTCATAAAATACGAATTCCGCGACTAATAAACTGCATTCAAGAAACACAAGCACAACCCGAGGAGAGACTATCATGACTCAATTAAAAACCGGCTTTACCCGCCGTCATTTTCTGCAGGCGACCGGCGCCGTGGCCGTGGCCGTGTCGTTCGGCGGCAAATCCGCCCTCGCCGCGGACAAGCTCAACGTCTACAACTGGGACACCTATATCGGCGACCGCACGCTCGGCGACTTCAGCAAGGCCACCGGTATCGAGGTGCAATACGACCTCTACGCCAACCTCGAGGAAATGTACGCCAAGTTTCAGACCGGCAACCCCGGCTACGACGTCATCTTCCCGAGCGATTACATGCTCGAAACCATGATCGCGGCGGACATGCTGCTGGAGCTGGACAGGTCGCGGCTGCCCAACTTCAAGCACGTCGACCCGAACTTCCTGAACCCGTCGTTCGATCCCGGCTGCAAGTACAACATCCCCTATTTCTGGGGCTCGGTGGGCCTCGGCTTCCGCAAGTCCAAGGTCGGCAACGTCGATAGCTGGGGCGCGTTGTTCGACAACCCGAAACTGGCCGGGCGCATGGCGATGCTGGCGGACTCGCGCTTTGTCATCGGCGTCGCGCTGCTCTACCTCGGCTATTCCGCCAATACGACCGATCCCGCCGAAATCAATGCCGCCCGCGACCTGCTGATCAAGACCAAGCGCAACCTCAAGGGATTCGTGCCCGACAGCGGCCAGGACATGCTGATTTCCGGCGACATCGACCTCGTCATGGAATGGAACGGCGATATTCTCAAGGTCATGGAGGAAGACGACGACCTGAGCTACGTGATCCCGAAGGAAGGCACCGTGATCTGGATCGACGGCATTTGCATTCCCAAGGGAGCGCCCAACGTCGATAACGCCTACAAGTTCCTCAATTTCATTCACGAGCCCAGGGTCAAGGCGGAAATCGCCAACACGATTCACTACGCCACGACCAATGCCTCGGCGAAACAGTATATTTCGCCGGCGGATCTCGCCAACCCGGCAATCTATGCCTCCGACGAGGTCGTCGCAAAAAGCCAGGCCCTGAGTGACGTGGGCAACGCCCTCAAGCTCTACGACGCCGCATGGACCGCCGTACAGGCGGCGTAAACCGGTATCGCCCGATTCGGGGATTGGTTGGCAGTCGGTTCCGCCGCTCGTGCCGCGAGCGGCGGACCCCCGGTTTCGGTCCGACCCGCGCCGCAAGGACGTTTTCGACCTTGGGCTGCCGTCGACGTCCCGCTGACCGCAACGAGTCGTAGTCCCGCTTATGGAACACTGGCGCGATAACAAGCTCGTCTTCTTCGTTCTGTCCGCGCCGCCGACCGCGTGGCTGATGATCTTCTTCACCCTGCCGCTGGCGATCATGTGGGTCTACAGCTTCGCCGATCGCGGGCCCCAGGGACAAATCGAATTCGCCGTCAGCTTCGCCAACTACGCGCGCGCCGTCGAATTGATTCATCTCGGCATCATCTGGAAGTCGGTCTGGACCGCCGCCATCGCCACCCTCATCACCTTCGCGATCGGTTTCCCGCTGGCGATGGGCATCGCGTTCGCCCCGCAGCGCTGGAAGAATCCGCTGCTGCTGCTGGTCATTCTGCCGTTCTGGACCAACTTGCTGATCCGCACCTACGCCTGGATCGCGGTGCTGCGCACGCGGGGCTTTCTGAACTTCGGTCTCGAATGGGTTCACGACAAGATCGAGGCCTTTTTCGCGCTGTTCGGCGTCGAGGATCTGCTGGGCCAGTTCCAGGCGCTGGATTTGCTCTACAGCCACAACGCCGTCATCATCGGCCTGGTCTACGTCTACCTGCCTTTCCTGGTTCTGCCGATTTACGCCACCCTCGAGAAGCTCGACAAGTCTTATCTCGAGGCCAGTCTCGACCTCGGCGCCGGGCACTGGCGCACGCTGTTCTCGATCACGATCCCGCTGGCCCTGCCCGGCATCATCTCGGGGTGCCTGCTGGCGTTCATCCTGTCGATGGGGACCTTCCTGACCCCTGACCTGCTCGGCGGCACCGATAGCGAGATGATCGGCAACCTGATCGCGCGCCAGTTTACGTCGTCGCGCGACTGGCCGTTCGGCGCGGCGCTGTCGTTCATCCTGCTGTACTTCACCTTTATCATCCTCTGGGTTCGGGCCAGCATGGCCGACCGCAGCCGGGGCCCGGTCTGATGCGCGCCGCCCGGCGAAACCTCAACCCGCTGGACTACAGCCGCAAGCTGTGGATGCGCCTGGCGATGGGATTTACGTTCTTTTTCCTGTACTTCCCGATCGTCTCGCTGGTCATCTTCAGTTTCAATGACAGCAAGCGCAACATCACCTGGCAGGGCTTTACGCTGAAGTATTACGAAAAGGCGTTCGACAACACCCAGCTGCACGAGGCTTTCGCCAACTCGCTGCTGATCGCGGGAATCTCGACGATCACGTCGACCATCCTCGGCGCGATGCTGGGCCTGGCGCTGTACCGGTTCCGCTTTCCCGCCCAGGGCCCGTTCGAGGGCATCGTCCACCTGCCGATCGTGATTCCGGAAATCTGCCTCGCCGTGGCGATGGTGGCATTTTTCTCGACGGTCGACATGCCGCTGGGATTGACCACGATTACGGTCAGCCACATCGCCTTTTCCATCCCCTTTGTCGCGGTCGTCATTCGCGCCCGGATGGCCGGCTTCGATCGCTCGCTGGAGGAAGCGTCGGCGGATCTCGGCGCGAACCAGTGGCAGACGTTCTGGAACATTACGTTTCCGTACATGAAGCCCGGCCTCGTCGCCGGCGCGTTATTGGCTTTCACGCTTTCGCTCGACGATTTCGTCATCACTTTTTTTACCTCGGGCCCTGGCTCGACCACCTTCCCGATCAAGGTCTACTCGATGGTGCGCTTCTCGGTCACCCCCGAGGTCAATGCCGCTTCGACCGTACTCATCGTGATAACGCTGTTTCTGACAACCCTGGCATTGTGGATCCAGTCCAGGTCGGCTAAAGGCAAAGCAGATGACTGACAAGGGCAAGACGATTATCTCGGTGCGCAACGTGACCAAGCGCTTCGGCGGCACCGTGACCGCGGTCGACGATGCCAACCTCGAAATCGCCGAAGGCGAGTTTTTTGCCCTGCTCGGACCGTCCGGATGCGGCAAGACCACACTGCTGCGAATGATCGCCGGATTCGAAACGCTCACCGAGGGGAGCATCCTGATCGACGGAGACGACGTATCCGAGATCGAACCGACCCATCGCCCGGTCAACATGGTGTTCCAGTCCTATGCCGTTTTTCCGCACATGACGGTCGAGGAAAACGTCGGCTATGGTCTCAGGGTCGTCGGCACGCCGAAAGACGAAATCAGGACTCGCGTGGAGGAAGCCATCGGTCTCGTGCAGCTACGGGGGCTCGAGGATCGCAAACCGGCGATGCTTTCCGGCGGCCAAAGACAGCGGGTCGCCCTGGCCCGCGCGCTGGTGAAAAAACCGAAGGTATTGTTGCTCGACGAACCCTTGTCGGCGCTCGACGCGAAGCTTCGCGAAGCCATGCAACTCGAACTCGTGCGATTGCAGCATAGCGTCGGCATTACCTTCATCATCGTCACCCATGATCAAAAGGAAGCCCTGTCGATGGCGGACCGGATCGCGGTGATGGGGGACGGAAAAATACTGCAAACCGCGTCGCCGAAAACCCTTTATGAGTATCCGAGCTCGAGTTTTGTCGCCGATTTCATCGGCCAGGTGAACCTGTTCGACATCGACCGGCAAGAGCCGGCCGGCGGCGCAATCAGGTTCCACATCGAGGAGATCGGCGCGGTGGTGCTCGACTGCCCCGACTCCGAGGCACGCTACAGCAAGGCCGCGCTGCGCCCCGAAAAAATCGACGTATCGCGCGACAAGCCGCAGGATCCGGAGCTGGTTTCGATCGCCGCCAGGCTGACCGAAGTCTCCTATATCGGCGACCAGAGCCACCTGTATTTCGAGACCGCGGGCGGCAAGGCGCTGGCGGTAAGCGTGCAGAACAAACACCGCGACGACCGGCTGGTCGCCAACACCGGCGAACAGAACTGGCTGTCCTGGCATCCGTCCCGATTACAGCCGCTTCCCGAGTAGATCAGGGTCGCGAAAGATGACAGGGTCAGGCCCGAATGGCACTTACTTAAGCCCCGAAACCAGCGTCATTTTAATCGACGTCAATTATCGGTCGCGTTCTTTTTAAGGCCCAGAGTAGGTCTGCTGTTTTCGTCTTTGGAATCAGTTTCGGCTGAATTGGCGGGCCGATTCTCCGGCTCTATTCTGGTCACACCACCGGCTTTCATTTGTGCCGAATCTCGCCTGTGTTTGCCCTTTCTGGTCGACTTTGGTTTTTTTGCCGGCGGCGCATTTTCCGGTTCGCGTGGCTCTTCCACCCGGGTCAATTCGGCTACCTCGACCAGTGCCTCGATATTATCTTCGACCGCGCCGCCCTCCGGAATGTCGGCGCCCGGGCCTGCCGCTTCCGGTTTCTGTTCCGGTTTCAGTAACTTCAAATCGGTGGCAATCGAAGAGTAACCCTCGACGCGCGGACGGAAGCGCAATTTGTCTCCGGTCCTGAGCCCGTCGAGACCGGCCGCCTTGACGTCGTGCGGAAAAAACATGATGGTGCTCTTTTCGAAGGCCGGGTCGTCGACCGAGAGCCATCCCAGCCGGTCCGGATTGTAGTGACTGACGACCCCGGCGAATTCGAAATTGGCGTCGGACCCTTCGAGCACCATGCCACCGGTGTTCTTGATGTCTTTCAATGCCGCCTCGAATACTGCCCGCTTGGGGTCGTCCTTTTGCACCATGATGTAGAGCATGTGCTTGGCGCGAGTACAGGCGACGTAAATCAGGCTCGACATGATTGGATTGTCGATCGGCAGACGGTACTCGCTGACGTTCAACAATATCGCGATCGGGGTCTCGAGGCCCTTGAAGCCGCTGATGGTGGCCATGTCCACGCGGTTGGCCTTGGCTACGTCGGCTGCCGATGACGGGGAACGGTCGGCGCTCAATTGACGCATCTTGTAACGCGCGATGACGTCCGCCGGTTTCAACACCGATTCCTCGGTCTTCGGATTACGCGCCGATAAGATCGTCACGTCTTCGGTCGATACTTCCTCCTCGCGGAAGAGCTTGCGAAACAGTCGTCCGAGCTTGCCTCGACAATCCTGCGCATCGTCATAGACGATGATCTCGGGCATGTAGCCGAGCCTGCCGCAATGGCTTTGCATGACTTTCGATCCGGTCCGAAAATTTCTCGAGAAGGTGGCGATCTCGCGAGTGGTGCGGTAGTTGTAGACCAGCGGAAAATAGGGCTGCGCGATCGGCAGGACTTCCTCGGGTACGAATCCGTGTTCACTGCCGCCGGCACCGAAGATACCCTGGCTACGGTCGAAAAATATCAGGAACCGGCTGTCGTCGTCGGCGAGCACCGTCTCGATGCCATCCCACCAGAACGGTTGCACGTCCTGTGCCTCGTCGCATAGCAATACGTCATAACGGCGATCGGAATCGGCGATCGCCTGAACGAGCCTGTCCGGCGCTTCGTATTGACTCCAGTCTTCACGCTTGCCTTCGAATTCTGCAGGCGGATTCAACAGGTGCACCCCGAAGCTCTCGCCGAGCTCGATGTAGGTATTCACCTCTACGTCGCTGCCGGCTTCACTTTTAAGGTATTCATTCAACAGGCGATTCGAAGACAGGACCAGCACGCGCTTGCCCTGGCTGCGGAAGTGCCGGGCGAGCAGAATCGCCACCAGGGTCTTGCCGGTGCCCGCTTCTCCCTCGATGGCCAGGCGTAATGATGCCGCGATCGGCTGAACCAGCGTTTCCTGGATAACCTCGACGTCTTTGACGCGCAGGTCATGGCTGGCGAGATAGTCCTTGAGAAATAATTTGCTGGTGAAATCCTTGCCCCACAAGATGTCGTGCAATTCGGCAGCCACGTCCTCGAATTTGAGGTAGCGTGCCGATTGCACCTGGGTGACGAGATTCTTGAGGGTGCTCGCCAGGGACCCGATCTTCTGGCGCCCGATGACGATCGCCGGAGTGATCGCGGCCGACTCTTCGATTTCGCTCTCGTGCACCGACGGGAAAGCCACGGCATGGCTCACCGGCACCTTGATGTTTCGATTTCTGAGCACCCGGATAAAGCGGCTCTTCCACACCAGCGCCTGCTGGAAAGGGTCCTTGATTTCGAAGGATTCATTGTAACGATTGATCGAATAGAACTTGCCGCTGTTCGCATCGTGGCGAATTCGCCCACCCTTGACCTCGATTACCAGCACGCCGTAAGCCCGGTGGTAGAGCACGAAGTCGATTTCGTTGTCCTTCATGCCGCTATCGCGGTCGATCGTCGAAAGCGTCCGCGAGTAATAGACTTTCCAGGCGTCGCTCAGGCTGTTTCGGCAAGCCTCGTAAAAGGATTCTTCCGCGCCGCTCGCGAAAATAACCCGCGTGACATTGGTATCGGGGTACATCAGCGCCATCCGGGAAACTCCGATGGGGCGACGGTGATTGAATTGGGCGCTGAAATAAACGGCATCTGATACAAGGTTTCGGAGATATCGGGGCTAGCCACCCGAGACTGCGATCGTCGTTTAACTATAGTCCCTGCCTGCCGGTTTTTTTACCGAATCTGCACGAAAAGCACATAACGGAAGCTATCGGGCAGCAGCTGGGGGTCAGCTTCCGGTCGACCGACGTTCTCCGAATCTGGAGGGACCGGCGCCAACTGCCCCAACCGGACACCCTGCTCTCGGGCAGCGGGTTGAATTCTGTTGATTGGGCTTCCCTCGCCCGGTGTGCCGGAATCTGCTTGATCACCGCGGGGCCTTCGATAGCGGCGATTAGCATGACAGTGCCGCCGCCATCTTCACGCTTTCATTGTCCCCATTGCTTGAGTATGGTTACAGCGGGTATCTTGTACTAGTGCTTTGGTCCAGGAACACATAACAAACGAATAGGGAGGTAATTATGACGAGTTTTTCCACAAATCAACATCTATCGACCGCTGCCATGTTGTTGGCTTCAACCATGGTGCTCTTGCCTGGTGTATCGAGTGCCCATGGGGACCGGGTTTGCGCAAACGAAACGATAATCGGGGGCGTATTCAAGAACATCAGGGTCGAGGCAGGCGCTTGGTGTGTACTGGAGAACGTCATCGTAGAAGATCGAATAAATGCGGTTAACACGGCCGGTGTCGAAATGACTGGCTTGACGGTCGGGAAAACGGTTCGTATCACCGGGTCGACGGGTAACATCGATATCCGCGGTTCGACGTTCCGGAGCAAGCTGGAGATTACGAATAACCATGTAGATGGTGACATTAACGTGGTTGGCGATAACAGCATCGGCGGTGACCTGGTGGTCCGTAATAACTCGGCGGCCGGCTTCCTGATCGGCAGCAGGGTATCAGGTGGCAACCAGGTACGAGCTAAACTGCAGGTAGAGAGGAACCAGGCCCGGTACTTTATCGCGGCCAATAACAATCTTGTCTGGGGCGATATCCGAGTGTCGCGCAACGATGCGGGGGAAGATATTTCTGCCTGGCAAAACAATGTTCAGGGAAGCATCCACTACGAGAGCAACAAGTCGAGCGACGACGTTCTGCCTCAATTTTTCAATTCGGTACTACTGAACAATGTGGGCAAGAAAGTTGTCATCAAGAAAAATACAACCATCGCCCCGATCGTGGCCGCAGGCAATATTGTCGGCAGTAAATTCGAGTGTCGAAACAACATGGGATCCGACCACGAGTCATTGTCGATAGACAATTTGCCCGTCGAACTCGAGGATGGAACGAAGGTTGGAGAAAACGTCATCCTTGGTAAAGTAAACTGCGAGTTTGCTGACCAATGATGCAGTGAATTCAAGGCCTCAGTGAGAATCGCGACAATTGCGGGGACAGTATACCTGAAAGCCGATCAGGCCTTGCGATCAATCGGTCTACTGTCCCCGTATTCGATCCGTTGAAATTACAAAGACTGCTTCAGTTCAAAAACGATACTATTTTGTCTTTGTATGCTTGATTTTCAATCGGAGCCCATAACGTCAAACCCGGGATCCGACCAATACGCTCATACTCGAGATTCATCAGAAACTCCGAGCAATTATTATGATTATCTTCAATAGCTATTACCGGTCTACATTTTCGAATTGTTGATTGAGCGCCCGTCAATGCAATGAGTTCATGACCTTCTACATCCAACTGAATCAACACCAAGTCTTCGATGCCGAGTCTATCGATACTAGTCGCTGCACAAATTGTTCCCTCGTTGGAGATCGTCGACCCACCACCAGCATGCCTGCCATTGCCCTCGTAGGTATCGATATAGAGGTTATCTAACCTATCAGAAAGTGCCAGATTCATTAGTACGACATTTGATAAATCATTATGATCTACACATAACTTGGCAAGAATATAGTTTTCGAATACAGGCTCGAAAGCAAAAACTTTTCCCGACACGGACCTCGAAAAGGCTGGAATCATGTCCCCAAAGAATGTTCCTGCATGCACGATAGATCCATTGAATGAGTTACAGAAATCTCTTACAAATTCATGAGTATCTGGCTCGTAAAGAGTTCCGGTTAACAATTTTTTTACCGCGGGCCGGTGCGATGCATACTTGGGAACGAAATACTGATCTCCGGTCAGAATTAAGTGGATAAACTCGATTTCAAATTTTTCATCCTGTAGAAATTCGATTTCCTGTTTAATCCGGCCAGACGTTCTGGAGTTTGATGAATTAGACGCTTTACTGATTTCATACCCGAAATTCTTCAAAATTCCCTTCACGATCTTTTTCATGTTCACGCTCTTTGTCTACCGGCTCAGCGATTGGCATCCAATCTTAATTAGGAATCAGGTGCCCGACCAGTTACATCAAGCAAAAAATCTTCCGTCAGCAGATCGCAATGGGCAAATTCGAAGTTCGGGGACAGTATACCTAGTAAGCCGATTAGGCCTTGCGCTCATTAGGCATACTGTCCCCGTACTTCCGAATCCCCGCAAGCATTGCAATTTGATTGTTATCCGGTTCGGGTAACCGACCTCGATTTAAGGCTCGCCTCGTTCCGATACAAGATTTCAATTCCGCTCGATCCCGCGTTAAGATTTCGGCCACGCCACTACCGCACCGGCTAGACCAGCAACTTGTCCCGCTCTCCACTCCCCGTCGAGGAATGCCTCGATACGTTGAAGCAGCAGCTCGCCGAGCGCGACGAGGTGCTGTTGCAGGCGCCGCCCGGCGCGGGCAAGACGACGCTGGTGCCGCTGGCGCTGCGCGACGAGCCGTGGCTCGCGGGCCGCAAGATCCTGATGCTCGAACCGCGGCGCATCGCGACCCGCGCCGCCGCGCACCGCATGGCGAGCCTGTTGAACGAAAGTCCCGGGCAAACGGTCGGCTATCGCATGCGGCTCGAATCGAAGATCGGCAAACAGACCCGCATCGAGATCATTACCGAAGGGATTCTCACGCGAATGCTGCAGCAGGATCCGGGGCTCGACGACGTCGGCCTCGTGATCTTCGATGAATTCCACGAGCGCAACCTCGATTCGGACCTCGCGCTGGCGCTGTGCCTCGCGGGCCGCGCGCTGTTTCGCGGCGGTGTGGGGCTCAAGATCCTGATCATGTCGGCGACGCTCGACGCCGACCTGATCGCGCCGCTGCTGAACGACGCGCCGGTCGTGCACAGCGCCGGCCGCCAGTATCCGGTCGACATCATCCACGGCCGCGCGCGCAAGGCCGACGACCGCGTCGCCGAGCGCATGGTCGCGACGATCCAGCAGGCGCTCGCCGACAATCCCGCCGGCAGCCTGCTCGCGTTCCTGCCGGGCCAGGGCGAGATCCGCCGCGTCGAGGAGGCGCTCGCCGAATGGCTGCACGCGCGCGGGATTTCCGACGTTCACCTGCGCCCGCTCTACGGCGGCCTGCCATTCGACGCGCAGCAGGCGGCAATCGCGCCGCTGTCGGGCAAAAATGCCAACGACCGCAAGGTCGTGCTCGCGACCAACATCGCCGAGACCAGCCTGACCATCGAGGGCGTCGACGTGGTCGTCGATTCGGGCCTCGCGCGCGAGGCCCGCTTCGATCCGGCAACCGGTATGACCGGCCTGCACACAGTGCGGATCTCGGACGCGTCGAGCGCGCAGCGCGCCGGCCGCGCCGGCCGCCTGCGCGCGGGCAAGTGCTACCGGCTCTGGTCGGCCGAGCAGCAGAAGCAGCTCGCCCGCCAGCGTACGCCCGAGATCCTGCAGGCCGACCTCGCGCCGCTCGCGCTGCAGTTGCTCGAATGGGGCGTCGACGATCCCGGCGAGCTGACCTGGCTCGACCCGCCGCCCGCCGGCCACTGGCAACAGGCCCTCGATCTGCTCGATTCGCTCGGCGCGCTGGAATCGAAAAACGGGTCCCGGATACTCGGCAAACACGGCCGGGCCATGGCTTCGCTCGCGGTACATCCGCGGCTCGCGCACCTGTTGCTGCGCGGCGCCGAGTCCGGTTTTGTCGAGCCGGCCAGCCTGCTCGCGAGCCTGCTGTCCGAGCGCGACCCGCTTGCCGACGCCAACCCGGACCTCGGCGACCGGCTCGACGTGCTCGCCGGCGATTCGCCGTGCCCGCCGCAGCGGCGCCGCTGGCGCGACCGCACACGGCAACTGGCGCGCCGGCTCGAGCAGCAGCTGGCGAGGCTGGAGCCAAAGCCGCCGAAGGTTCGACCGCTGATTCGAGACGATCAGGCGCCGGGGTTCCTCGTCGCCTGCGCCTACCCGGACCGGATCGCGCGCCGCCGCCATTCGGGCGGCTACCAGCTCGCCAACGGCCGCGGCGCGAGCCTCGCCGGCGCCCACTACCTCGGCAAGCAGCGCTGGCTCGCGGTCGCCGAGGTCGGCGGGCTCGCCGGCGGCAAGAGCGATACGATTCGCTCGGCCGCGGCGCTCGACGCGAGCCTGTTCGACACCGCCCTCGCCGATCTCGTGCGCGACCGGACCGTCGCCGAGTGGGATGGCAAGTCAGGCCGCTTCGTCGCCGAGGCTCGGCGCATGGTCGGCGCGCTGATTCTGCAAAAGCGCTCCCTCGACGAGGTTCCGGCCGACGCGCGGCGCGAAGCGCTGATCCGATTCCTGCGCGACAAGGATCTGAAACCGCTGCCCTGGAAGCCCGAGCACCACCAGTGGTGCGGCCGCGTCGGCCTGCTGCGCGAGGTCGATCGCGCGCAGGCCTGGCCCGACGTCAGCCATGAAGGCTTGCTCGCGACGCTGGACACCTGGCTCGGGCCCTGGCTCGACAACGTCAACACGCGGCAGGATTTCAAATCCCTCGACCTCGGCAAAATCCTGCGCGCGCTGTTGCCTTGGAATTTGCAACAGCGGCTCGACGAGCTCGCACCGACCCGCCTGCGCGTGCCGTCGAGTTCGCAGATCGCGATCGACTACACGCAGTCGCCGCCGGTACTCGCGGTCAAGCTGCAGGAAATGTTCGGCTGCGAGCAGAACCCGACCGTCGCCGGCGGCAGGGTCGCGCTGCTCGTGCACCTGTTGTCGCCGGCCGGCCGGCCGCTGCAGATCACGCAGGACCTCGCCGGCTTCTGGCGCACGTCCTACCACGACGTCAAAAAGGAAATGCGGGGGCGTTATCCGAAGCACCCGTGGCCGGACGATCCGCTGACCGCGACCGCGACGCGCAAGACGAAGAACCGCTGAGCCCGCGGCGGCCGCGAGCCTGGTTCAGCCGAGAAACTCGTAGACCAGAATGCCGATGCCGAGCGCCATCAGGCCGACGCTCCAGACCTTGAGCCACATCACGCGGCCGCGTATACCGAGCCACAACAGCACGAGGCCGATCGGGATCGACATCGAGTACGACATCAGCAACATCGTCTGTGTGCTTTCGGGATAGGGATTGTCCGGGTCGACTTCCTGACCCTCTCGATAGCGCATTGCAGTCGCCTTCGGTTCGCTTGCAGCCGGAATCAGCGCGCAGTATAGCCGAAACCCGGGAGCACCCGAATCGGTTCGTTGCGCAGGCGGCGCCGGAGGCCTCGCCGGCTTCGCGCGGGCGGCGACGCCCCGCGAATCTTCGCTATAATGCTTGCCCGCAAATCACCCGTCGCGAGCCGTCATGATTACCTCGCCCCGTGTAACCGGCAAGTTTCTTCGGCAACTTCGATTCCCTGGCCTGGTAATGGCCTGCGCGGTAGTCGCGCTCGCCGGCCTTTCGGCGCCGTCGGCGCGGGCCGACGAGGCGCTGAAGATCGGCGTCATCGGCACCGGCAAGATCGGCGGCGCGCTTGCCCGCCACTGGGCGCGCGCCGGCCACGAGCTGGTCATCTCGTCGCGCCATCCCGAACGCCTCGCGCCGCTGGCGGCCGAACTCGGGCCGAAAGTGCGTACCGGCACGCCGGCCGAGGCGGCCGAGTTCGGCGAGGTCGTGCTGGTCTCAGTGCCCTACGGCGCGATGCCGCAGATCGGCCGTGACTACGCGCGGCTGTTGGCCCGCAAGGTCGTGCTCGACACCGGCAACCCGTTTCTCGGCCGCGACGGCGAGATGGCGCGCGAGGCGCAGCGCAAGGGCGCCGGCATCGCGTCGGCCGAGTTCCTGCCGGGCGCGCGGCTGGTGCGAGCGTTCAACTGTATCCCGGCCTATTCGCTCGCCAACCGCGCCTTCCGCGAACCCGCGCGCATCGCGATCCCGATCGCGAGCGACCATGCAGACGCGCTCGAGGTCGCGCGGCGGCTGATCGACGATGCCGGCTTCGACGCCGTCGTCGTCGGCCCGCTCGAGCGCTCGCGCGCCTTCGATCTCGGCGGCCCGCTCGCGCGCGGCGATCTGTCGGCGACCGAGCTTAAGCGGCTGGTGGATGAAATGTGGTAGCGGATCGAAAAAGCCGGTAACGGCCGGATCGCACTCCCGATCGTCACCGGCTCTACGCGGTGCCTGGGTCCGGCTCGTCGGCGGGATCAGCCGCCGGCCGCATTCGACCCGGAGTCGGCGCCGGTCTCGATCTGCGTAGCGTCCGTGTCGCCCGCCGAGAACTCGGTGGCGATCTTGAGCAGGTCGTTGATCACGTAGGGCTTGTTGCCGATCACGATCGGCTGCAGCGGGTTGACGAAACCCTCGGTGAATTGGACCAGTTTGCGGTTCTTCAGCAGGAAGGTGCCGTTGGTCGAACCGAGGTCGCGCAGCCTGATCCGGCCGCCCATGATCCGGATTTCGGCGTGATGCTTGCTCGCGGTCTTCGAGTCGATGTAGATATGCCCGTCGCGGCCGAGGATGAACGTCCGGCCCTCGAGGGGTTCCAGGTCGATGATCGTCTTGGTCTTGTTTGTCATTGCTGGCCAATTCCGTTTGCGGTCGGGTTCGCTCGCTGGCCCTTCGCCAGGTGCCTCGGAGACCCCGATCGGCTCAGATTACAGGTAAGTAATAGATTAGGTCATTGCCCGTGGTTTTGGGTTGGATTGTAAATTGTTTACATCTGCCGGTCCGATTCGGACCCCGGATCCGGATCATTCGATGCGATACAAGTAATTGATTTAATTTCATAATTCGGATCGAAAAGCTATCGCCGACCGGATCGACACCGACCCCGATTCGCGCGTGTCCCGAAAGCCAGCGTGTCGCCCGCTATCGCGCCCCGGCGGCGCTCACCGGGTTACGCCGAGGGTGGCTCGGGCCCGGTAGCTATCGAACAGATAAGTTTAATTAATTTGTTAAATTTTTCGCAGCGTATTACAACTGCGTGCTCGGCAGATAACAGCTCGTCCACGCGACAGGAGAAAACACCATGGCCGACATCAACCAGTGCCCGTTCAAACACACCGCCGGCGGCGGCACCACCATTCGGGACTGGTGGCCAAACCGGTTACGGCTCGACCTGCTGCGCCAGCATTCGTCCCGCTCCAACCCGATGGACCCGGACTTCGACTACGCCGCGGCCTTCGAGGCGCTCGATCTCGACGCCGTGAAACAGGATCTCCACGCGCTGATGACCGACTCGCAGGACTGGTGGCCGGCCGACTTCGGCCACTACGGTCCCTTCATGATCCGCATGGCCTGGCACAGCGCCGGCACCTACCGCATCGGTGACGGCCGCGGCGGCGCCGGCACCGGCAACCAGCGTTTCGCGCCGATCAACAGCTGGCCCGACAACGCCAACCTCGACAAGGCGCGCCGGCTGCTGTGGCCGGTCAAGCAAAAGTACGGCCGCGGCATCTCGTGGGCTGACCTGATGATTCTCGCCGGTAACGTCGCGCTCGAATCGATGGGCTTCAGGACCTTCGGATTCGCCGGCGGCCGCGAAGACATCTGGGAACCGGAACTCGACATCTACTGGGGCGCCGAGGAAACCTGGCTCGACGACCAGCGCTATTCCGGCGACCGCGAGCTCGAAAACCCGCTCGCCGCGGTGCAGATGGGCCTGATCTACGTCAACCCCGAGGGCCCGAACGGCAATCCGGACCCGGTCGCCGCGGCGCACGATATTCGCGAGACCTTCGGCCGCATGGCGATGAACGACGAGGAAACCGTCGCGCTGATCGCCGGCGGGCACACCTTCGGCAAATGCCACGGCGCCGGCGACCCGATGCTGGTGGATCGCGAGCCCGAAGCTGCCGCGATCGCCGAGCAGGGCTTCGGCTGGCGTAACCGTCACGGATCCGGCATGGGCGCGGACACGATCACCGGCGGCCCGGAAGTCACCTGGTCGAGCAAGCCGACCCAATGGAGCAACGAGTACTTCGAACACCTGTTCAAGTACGAGTGGGAGCTGACCAAGAGCCCTGCCGGCGCGCACCAGTGGGTCGCGAAGGACGCCGAGGCGACGATTCCGGACGCGCACGATCCGTCGAAGCGCCACCGGCCGACGATGCTGACGACCGACCTGTCGCTGCGCTTCGATCCCGCCTATGAAAAGATCTCGCGGAGATTTCTCGAGAACCCCGACGAGCTGGCCGACGCCTTCGCGCGCGCCTGGTTCAAGCTGACGCATCGCGACATGGGCCCGATCGCGCGCTACCTCGGCCCCGACGTGCCGGCCGAGCAACTGCTGTGGCAGGATCCGATCCCGGCCGTCGACCACGAGCTGATCGGCGACGACGACATCGCTGACCTCAAGCGCAAGCTGCTCGATTCCGGCCTGTCGGTCGGCGAACTGGTCTCGACCGCGTGGGCATCCGCGTCGACCTTCCGTGGCTCCGACCTGCGCGGCGGCGCCAACGGCGCGCGCCTTCGCCTCGCGCCGCAAAAGGACTGGCAAGTCAACGAACCGGAGCGGCTCGCGGCCGTGCTCGAAACGCTCGAGGGCATCCAGCGCGACTTCAACGACGCGCAATCCGGCGGCAAGAAGGTCTCGCTCGCCGACCTGATCGTGCTCGGCGGCTGCGCCGCCGTCGAGCAGGCGGCGAAGAATGCCGGGCACGACATCACGGTGCCGTTTTCGCCGGGCCGCATGGACGCGTCGGCCGAACAGACCGACGTCGACGCCTTCGAACCGCTCGAGCCTTACGCCGACGGGTTCCGCAACTTCCAGAGAGCGGTCTACGCCGTATCGGCCGAAGAAATGTTAATCGACCGCGCGCAATTGCTGACGCTGACGGTGCCCGAGATGACGGTGCTCGTCGGCGGCATGCGGGTGCTCGGCGCGAACCACGGACAGACGCGCCACGGCGTCTTCACCGACCGCCCGGAAACGCTCGGCAACGACTTTTTCGTCAACCTGCTCGACATGGGGATCAAGTGGGAAGCCGCGGGCCGCGACGAGCAGCTGTTCGAGGGCAAGGACCGCAAGACCGGCGAAGCGAAATGGACCGGTACGCGCGTCGACCTGGTCTTCGGCTCCAACTCGGAGCTGCGCGCGCTGGCCGAGGTTTACGCCTGCGCCGACGCCGGGGCGAAGTTCGTGCGCGACTTCGTCGCCGCGTGGCACAAGGTCATGGAGCTGGATCGTTTCGACCTGGCCTGATCGCGATGTAAAAACGGGACCGGTGGACGGCAAGATTGCATCTCGCCGACCGCCGGCCCCGACTTTTCCCGGTAAGGCCTAGCTGAGGCGCAGCAGCTTCGCGAGCGTGCGCGCGAACGCGGGGCCTTGCGATTCGGCCGCGTCCGGCTCGTCGTCGAAGACCTCGCGGACGATCTCGAGGCGAATTTTTTCCCGCGCGAGAAACTCCTTGTCGCTTCGGGACGCTGTCGAAAGAAAGCCCGGGCCGCCCGATGCGGCGCCGTCGGCGCTATCGGCCAGCACGGCGCGGGCCTCCTCAACCAGTCTGCGAGTATGTTGAGCGTTCATTCAATCTCCTTTTAAATCCCGGTCCGGATACCCGGTTAACGGCGGACCCACCCCGCGGCTGAGCGCCCGCTGTCGCAAATGAGACCCGGGTCACAGGAATTCCCGGTCGCGACGGAAAAGTTTGAACGCGGTCTCGATTTCATCCATCGCTTGCACAGCCCGCAGAAGCGAACCAGGCCGGCGCGCCTCGCAGTTCGAACGCCGACTCGACGCCTGACTCCGATCGGCAGGGGCTCGATGACACCTGTCATTACGAGAAAACTAAGGAGGGGACGACGAAAACGCTCAAATCCATCCCGACGATCGGGCTGTTGCTGGCGGCGCCGCTTGCCGCGGCAAGGGAAATCGTGCTGCCGGGCCTCGACGCGCCGGTAACGGTCGTGCGCGACAACACCCGATCGGCGCGATTCGGCCATTGACGGAACCTGCAGATTGCAACGGGCCACGGCGGACGGCAGTGGCGGGCATTACGCCGCCTCGAGTACCATTGCATTCCGCTCACCGGCGACTAATCTCTAGTGATCACCCTCTGGCGAGCGCATCCCCATGCCTTCGACTTCGATCAGCAGACGGCAACTCCTGCAAACCGGCCTCGGGATCGGCTGCGGCCTGCTGATCCCGGGCGAGGCCGCCGCTGCAACGATCCACGAACTGTCCGGCACGGTGCACATCAACAAACGTCGCGCGAGCCTCGACGATGATATCCGCCCCGGCGACGTGGTCTCGACGAGCCACACCGGGAGGATCGCGTTCAGCGTCGCCGGCGATGCGTTCCTGCTCAACGAATCGACGTCGATTCGCGTCGGCGACAGCGGTAACTCGCTGATCGACGCGCTGCACCTGTTCACCGGCAAGCTGCTCAGCGTGTTCGCGTCGGGTCGCCGGCGCAGGATCGTCACCGCGACCGCGACGATGGGCATCCGCGGCACCGCGTGCTTTCTGAACGTGCGCCCGGCCAGCACTTATGTCTGCACTTGCTACGGCCAGACCGAATTGACCACCGGCGGCCGGCGCGACGCGTTCGAAGCGATTCATCACAATCCCCGCCTGCTCGAGTTCCGCGACGGCCGCCTGACCGCGATGCGCGAGGCCGGCATGCAGGATCACACCGACGAGCAGCTGCGCCGGCTCGAAGCCTGGGTCGGCCGCAAACCCCTGTTCGACGTGGTCGGTTTCGGAAGCGGCTGACGCGTCTCGGCGAAAACCGATGACGACGCCCGCGCGTCGCGCGCGAGGCACCCTGATTTCACCCATTTGAGCGATGTCGACGCCCGACACATGTGCTATCACGGCACGTGACGCGATAGGGCTCGATATCCGTGCCCGGTTTACTTCGAGCATTCGGCCGCAGTTAGCTCTCGTCGCGACGCGAATCGGTACCGCTTTTCGATACGCGGCGGCTCGCGGATCGCGACTTTGAAAGACCGACGCGCGCTATTCGGACGACGAGCGCATGCTGCGAGATTGTCGGACGCGAGTCAGTTTTCCGGGCTGACCGGATTTCGCGATTGCCTGCTCGACAAAACTGCCGGGGCGTATGAATCCGGCAAGTCGGCCAGGCCCGACACGCAATCGGCCATGCAGGGAGCGCTCGCGCCGCGCAGTTCGAAGGCATAGCAGCGGCTTGATACAAATCAACTTGAATGCGTTCGATCTTGTCAGCATGGATAAATCGAGGAGGGGATCATGACTACGATTAAATCAATTATTGCCGCCGCGTTGTTGCTCGCGGCGGCGCAGGTCACGGCGAGCGAGATCGTGCTGCCGGGACTCGACGCGCCGGTCAAGGTCGTGCGCGACAGCAACGGAATTCCGCATATCCATGCCAAAAACGAGCACGACCTGTTCTTCATGCAGGGCCGGATTCATGCCGAGGACCGTCTCTGGCAGATGGACCTGCTACGGCGTTCGGCCGCCGGCACGCTGGCCGAACTGTTCGGCCCCGGCCCCGACGACTCGGTACTGCAAAGCGACATCGAGGTGCGCACGATCGGCCTCGCCCGCGCCGCCGAGCTCTCGCTCGGGGCGCACCCGCAGGCGATGCTCGACATCCTCGAGGCCTACAAAGACGGAGTCAACTCGCTGATAGATCAGGTCAATGCCGCCGACGCATTGCCGCCGGAGTACGGCGGACTCGGGTTGAAACAGGTCGCGCACTGGACCGTGCTCGATACGATTCTGGTCGGCAAGGCGCTCGGCGCCGGCACCTCGCTGGATATCCCCGGCGACATCGACCTGACGATCGCGCTGCAGACCTACCAGGGCGTCGGCGCCGCGCTCCCATCTCCATTTGACTTCGACGGCACCGCGCTGTTCTTCGAGGACCTGTTCCGCAGCGCGCCGCTCGATTCCGCGTCGACCGTGCCCGATGCGCTCGAAGCCTTTCCGTCGCGGGTCGGGCGCCCGCGATTGCACGAACGCATCGAGGTTCTGCGCGAGCGCCTCGGCGACAAAGTTCTCGAGCACGGCGACGATTACCTCGAGCGCATTCGCAAGCTGCCGAAAATTCCGGGCGCGATGCGGCTCGAGGTTGACGATCTCGGCGGCTCCAACACCTGGGTCATAGGCGGGCAGCACACGCCGAGCGGTCGCCCGCTGCTCGCCAACGACGCGCACCTGCCGCTCGAAAGCCCAACTTTTTTCCACGAGATGCACCTGGTTGCGCCGGGCTTCGACGCCATCGGCAGCACGCTGCCGGGTGCGCCCTGCGTCGCCCGCGGGCACAATCGGTCGATCGCCTGGGGCGTCACCAACGCGCGCCTCGACATCACCGACGTCTACCTCGAGGTACTAGTAAAAACGGACCCGAATTCGCCGCTCAGCTTCGCGACCGTGCACGCCGATAAGCCTGAACCCGAACCGATTGTAGTCGTAAAGGAATACTTTCAAGCGAACATTGGCGGTAACGTCGTGTCCGTGCCAATACCTCCTTTCGGATACGTGCCGGTACTGATCGTACCTCGACGCAACCACGGCCCGCTGATCACAGCGCCCGAGTTGGATGAAGACAGCGGAGTAATCACCGCGCTGAGCGTGCAGTCGACAGGCTTCGGGCCGACGCGCGATCCCGAGGGCCTGTGTGCGATTAACCGCGCGCGTAACCTCGACGATTTCAAGGCCGGGCTGCAGCTGATCGATTTTGCGTCGCAGAATTTCTCCTACGCCGATCGCCACGGCAACATCGCCTACTACGTCTCCGGCGAGTTGCCGCTGCGCGAGGACCTGCAAAACCTGACGCCGACGAGCCCGCCGTTCCTGATCCGCAACGGTTTTTCCGGCAACGACTGGATCCCGATCCCACCCGACGCGCTAGCGCCCGACCAGGCAACGCCGTACGCGATCCTGCCGTTCGACGAAATGCCCCAGGTCGTCAATCCGCCCGGCGGCGTTATCGTCAACGCCAACAACGATTCGGTCGGCAACACGCTCGACAACAACCCGCTCAACGACCTGCGCGAAGGCGGCGCCGGGCTGCGCTACCTCGCCTGGGGCGGGCGCAAGTTTTCGCTGCGCGCCGGCCGCATCAGCGAGATGATCAAGGAGCAGCTCGCGGGCAACTCCAGGCACCCGTGGCGCCGCGGCAAGATCGGCTTCGCCGACATGCGCAAGATGCAGGCCGATGTCGTGCTCAGCGATGCGCGTTTGTTCACGCCGTATATCCTCGACGCGTTTGCCAACGCCTCGCGCGACAACGCTCACTGGATGCTCGCGGCGATTGCGTCCGATCCGCGCCTGGAAGAGGCCGTCGAACGCCTGGCCGACTGGGATTTCACGACGCCGACCGGCATTCCCGAGGGCTACGACGCGAAGCGCGACGAAAACGACGCCGCAAACAGTGTCGCGACGACGATCTACTCGACCTGGCGAGGCACGATGATGGCGAATACGATCGACGCGACTCTCGACGGCATCGGCGAAATCGCCGGCGTCGACATGCCCAAACCGGGCAATCGCGAGGAGCTCGTGACCGCGTTGAAACACTTGCTCGATCGCGACGGCATCGGCGTCTCGGGACTGAATTTCTTCAACGCACCCGCCACCGACCCGGTCGTTCGCCGCGACATCATCGTGCTCACATCGTTGGTCGAAGCGCTCGATCTGCTGGCCTCGGAAGATTTCGTCGATGCCTTCGGCAACTCGACCGACCAGGACGATTATCGCTGGGGCAAGCTGCACCGCATCGTGTTCAGGCACGCGCTGGGAGACGTCGTCAACGACTTCAACATACCGCCGGCCTTCGGCCTGTTCCCGTCGCCGCTGGCCGGTCTCGACGGCATCCCGACCGACGGCGGCTTCGAGACGGTCGACGTCGCGCCGCCGCGCAGCGCAACCAACGTGCGCGTCAGCGACAGCGACTCGTTCATGTTCGACGCCGGCCCGACCGGGCGCTTCGTCGCCCGGCTCGGCTGGTTCAAGGTGCGCGCGGTGACGAGCCTGCCCGGCGGCGAGAGCGGCGACCCGGAAAGTCCGTTCTACGTAAACCTGCTCGAGCCCTACCTCGGTAACGAGACTTTCCCGCTGGTGACGTCGCCGCACGCGATTCGCGCCAGCGCGTACTCGACCCACAGGTACCGGCCGTAAATCAGCCGGACTCGCCCAAGGTGGATTTTATCCAGCGGGAATCTTATGCTTGCGGCTCGAACCATAACAAAACCGAGGGGCATCCAATGAAAACGCTACCGAGACTGGCGGCCGGCGCATCGCTGGCCTTCGTGCTCGCAATCTCGTCGGGAGTATCGAGCGCGGCCGGCAAACTGACCTACTACTGCTCGGCCCAGGAAGACTGGTGCCAGCTGATGAAACGCGCGTTCGAGGAGGAGACCGGAATTCGGGTCGCGATGACGCGCAAGAGTTCGGGCGAGACCTACGCCCAGATCCGCGCCGAGTCGAAGAATCCGAAGGGCGATATCTGGTGGGGCGGCACTGGCGACCCCCATCTGCAAGCCGCCGAGGAAGGCCTGACCGTCGAGTACGTTTCGCCGATGCGCGACGAATTGCACGACTGGGCGCTGCGTCACGCGAAAAGCGCGAACGACCGCTCGATCGGGATCTACTCCGGCGCCCTCGGCTACGGTTACAACGAGGATCGGCTCAAGAAAGCCGGCCTGCCCGCGCCGGCCTGCTGGAAAGACCTGCTCAAGCCCGAATACAAGGGTCACGTGCAAATGGCGAATCCGAACTCGTCGGGCACCGCGTACACGACGCTGGCGACTATCGTGCAGCTGTTCGGCGAAGAGCAGGGTTTCGAGTTCATGAAGGGGTTGCACAAGAACATCAACCAGTATACCAAGTCCGGCTCGGCGCCGATCAAGGCCGCCGCCCGCGGCGAGAACACGATCGGCATCGTGTTCCTGCACGACGCGGTCAAGCAGGCGGTCAGCGGCTTCCCGATCATGGTCGTCGCGCCCTGCGAGGGCACCGGCTACGAAATCGGCGGCATGAGCATCATCAAGGGCGCGCGTAACCTCGAAAACGCGAAGAAGTTCTACGATTTTGCGCTGCGCGCCGATATCCAGTCGCGCTCGCTCGAGGTCAAGGCGTTCCAGGTGATGTCGAACAGGCAGGCCAGGAGTTCGCCGCAGGCGCCGGACATCTCGAAGATCGATCTGATCGACTACGATTTCGCCAAGTACGGCAGTTCGGCCGAGCGCAAGCGCCTGCTGAAGAAGTGGGACGACGAGGTCAAGAGCCTGCCGCAATAACGCGATCGGCAGCGCCGCGCCGTGCCTGACCGGACGCTCTGGACCTGGATCGCGATCGGCTGGATCGGCTTCGCGGTCCTGCCGTGGTACGTCATCGAGGACGGCTTCTGGTCGCTCGCCTGGATCGCCGACGGCTACCCGTTCGCCGCCGACTACGCGCCCGCCGCGATCCAGGCCGCCCGCGGCGCGGCGCCATGGCTCGCGCCGATCGCGCTGTTCCTGCTGCTGCCGCTGGCGACCATCGGCCGGCGCCGCGCCGACCCGCTGGTTTCGCTGCTGCTGATCGCGGCCGGTATCGGCGGCCTCGCCTGGGTATTCGGCCAGGGTTTCACGATCGGCATCTCGGGCTGGCGCTACGAATGGCTCGACGCGAGCTTCGGCGCGCTCGAAAGCCGCCAGTTCGGCATGGGCTACGGCGCGCTGGTCGTCTGCGCCGCATTCCTGTTCATGCTGACCCAGGGCATCGCGGCGCGCGGCGTGATGGGCGGCGACGTCTTCGTCACCGGCGCGATCGGCCTGGTCGTGAGCCTGGTCGGCGTCTTCATATTGTTTCCGGTCATCGGAATTCTGCTCAACGCCCTCGCCGACGATTCCGGCGCGCTATCGCTGGCGACCTTCGTCGCCAAGTTCACCGACGCGAAAATCTGGGGGCTGGGCTGTTTCGGCGGCCGGCTGAGTTGCGGCGCGGCCTGGAATTCGCTGTTTCTCGCGATCCTCGTCGGCGCCGGAACGACCCTGCTCGGGCTCGTCTTCGCGCTCGCCGCGACCCGCAGCCGATTGCGCGCGACGCGCTGGCTGCGCGCGCTGACGATTCTGCCGATCATCACGCCGCCGTTCGTCATCGGGCTCGCGATCATTTTGCTGTTCGGCGCCTCCGGCGGCGTCACCCGGCTGCTGGCGCATGTATTCGACATCCCCGAAAGTCGCTGGATCTACGGCCTGCCCGGCATCTGGCTGGCGCAAATGCTGGCCTTCACGCCGATCGCGTTCCTGGTGCTGATCGGCGTCGTCGACGGCGTCAGCCCATCGCTCGAGGAGGCCGCGCAAACGCTGCGCGCCGACGGCTGGAAGACATTTACCCGCGTATCGCTGCCGCTGATGAAACCCGGACTCGCCAACGCCTTCCTGCTCGGCTTCATCGAGAGCATGGCCGACTTCGGCAATCCGCTGGTGCTCGGCGGCAATTACGAAGTCCTGTCGACCGAAATCTTCTTCGCCATCGTCGGCGCGCAAAACGACGCCGGCATGGCCGCCGTGCTCGCGTTGGTCCTGCTGACCTTCACGCTGAGCGCGTTCTTCGCGCAGCGATTCTGGCTCGGCCGCAGCGCTTACACGACGGTGACCGGCAAGGGCGATTCCGGCCAGCATGTGATGATGCCGCGGCGGGTGCGCTGGCCCGTCTATACCGTCTGCTTCGGCTGGCTCGGCCTGACGCTCGTGATCTACGCGATGATCGCGTTCGGCAGCATCGTTCACACCTGGGGACTCGATCACAGCCTGACGCTGCGCCACTACGTCAATGCCTTCGGCATCGAATTCGGCCGCCACGGCCTGCAGTGGACCGGCGCGGCCTGGAACTCGTTCTGGACCACCGTGACCATCGCCGCCGTCGCCGCGCCGCTGACCGCGGGCATTGGCCTGCTGACGGCCTACCTGCTCGCGCGCCAGCAGTTCGCCGGCAAGCAATTCTTCGAATTCGGCACGATGCTCAGCTTCGCGATACCCGGCACCGTCATCGGCGTCAGCTACATACTCGCGTTCAACGTGCCGCCGTTCGAACTGACCGGCACCGGCGCGATCCTCGTGCTGTGCTTCATCTTCCGTAACATGCCGGTCGGCGTGCGCGCCGGAATCGCGGCGATGGCGCAAATCGACCGCAGCCTCGACGAGGCCGCGCTGACGCTCGGCGCGCGCAGCGCGCATTCGATTCGCAAGGTGATCCTGCCGCTGATTCGCCCGGCGATCCTGGCCGCGCTGGTCTACAGTTTCGTCCGCGCGATGACCGCGATCAGCGCGGTGATTTTCCTCGTCAGCGCGGAATACGACATGGCCACGTCGTACATCATCGGCCGGGTCGAAAACAACGACTACGGGCTCGCGATCGCTTACTCGACCGTGCTGATTTTCGTCATGCTCGGCGCGATCCTGTTGCTGCAATGGCTGGTCGGCAAACGCCGCCTGCGGCGCGAGCAGCCCGCGCTGGTGCCGGCCGCGGAGCCGGGTCGATGAGCATTCGCGCAAAGGCGGCCCCGGTCGTATTCGAAGGCGTCAGCAAGCACTACGACGAGGTCGTCGCGGTACGCGACCTGTCGTTCGAAATCGAGGCGGGCAAGCTCGTCACGCTGCTCGGGCCGAGCGGCTGCGGCAAGACCACGACGCTACGCCTGATCGCCGGCCTCGAGCGCGTCAGCGCCGGCCGGATCCTGATCGGAGGGGTCGATGTCACCTTGCTGCCGGCAACCGAGCGTGACGTTACCATGGTATTCCAGTCCTACGCGCTGTTCCCGCACATGAGCGTCGCCGACAACGTCGCTTTCGGCCTGCGCGTCGGCGGCGCGAGCGCCGCCGAAGTCCGCGAGCGGGCCGAGGACGGCCTGCGGCTGGTCGGGCTCGCGGGCTACGGCGAGCGCTTTCCGAGCGAACTTTCCGGGGGTCAACAGCAACGCGTCGCGGTCGCGCGTGCGCTGGTGCTCGAGCCGCAGGTGCTGCTGTTCGACGAGCCGCTGTCCAATCTCGACGCCAAGCTGCGCCGCCAGGTGCGCGAGGAAATCCGCGACCTGCAGCGCTCGCTCGGCGTCACCTCGGTGTACGTGACTCACGACCAGCAGGAGGCACTCGCGGTATCGGACCGGATCATCGTCATGAACGAAGCCGTCATCGCGCAGGACGGATCGCCGCGCGAAATCTACGAGCAGCCGGCGAGCCGCTTCG
This sequence comes from Gammaproteobacteria bacterium, assembly GCA_024638385.1. GTDB lineage: Bacteria > Pseudomonadota > Gammaproteobacteria. The sequence goes on from JAHEKJ010000027.1 coordinate 30,929, forward strand.
TCGCCGGCTTCATCGGCGACGCCAACCTGGTCGACGTCCGGATCGAAGCCGGCGACGGCGACACCGCGCGCGTGCGCCTCGGCCCGCTCGAGCTCGAACTGCCGCGGCGCGGCAACCCTGCCGGCGCGGCGCAGGTCGCGATCCGCCCTGAGGCGATCCGGATCCACCAGCCGCCCTGCGACCAGCCGGGGCTCGAGGCGACCGTGACCAAGGCGACCTATCTGGGCAATCACATCGAGTATTCGCTGACCACCGAGATCGGCGAACTCTTCGTCACCGATGACGACGTCGGCGCGATGGTGCCCGCGGGATCGACGGTCATCGTGACTTTCGCCGCGCACGGCGTCAACCTGATTCGGACATGAACACCGAAATTGCAACCCGGGTCGATGCCGCCGAAGCGATCATTCTTCGCGCCGGCGAACTCGCGCTGGATTACTTTCGCGCGCTCGACCGTCTGCGGATCGAGCACAAGGGCCCGCAGGATCGTGTCAGCGAGGCCGATCGCGAGACCGAGCGGTTGATCCGCGACGAGCTCGAGCGGCGATTTCCGCAGGACGGGTTTCTCGGCGAGGAGACCGGCGCGCGAGATTCGCCGGGCGCGGCCGAGTACACCTGGGTGGTCGATCCGATCGACGGCACCGATTGCTTCGTCCACGCGATCCCGGTCTGGAGCGTCTCGATCGCATTGCTGCGCGGCGGCGAGATGGCGGCCGGCCTGGTCTTCGATCCCTGCGCCGACGAACTGTTCCGCGCCGCCCGCGGCGACGGCGCGCGCTTAAACGGCACGCCGATTCGCACCAGCGGCGCGCAATCGATCGCCGACGGCCTCGTCGGCGTCGGCTTTTCCCACCGCGTCGACCCCGCGCCGACGTTCGCCGCCCTCGACACGCTGGCGCGAGGCGGCGGGATGTTCCAGCGCAACGGCTCCGCCGCGCTGACGCTCGCCTACGTCGCCGCGGGCCGTTATCTCGGCTTCTTCGAGGCGCACATCAATTCGTGGGACGTGCTCGCCGGGTTAGCGCTGGTGGCAGAGGCCGGCGGCCGCTGCTCGGCGTTCCTCGACGACGACGGCCTGCGCCGGGGCAACCCGGTGGTCGCGGCCGCGCCCGGCGTTGCCGCCGAACTCGAGCGCATTTGCGCGCCGCTGCTGCATCCGCCGCAACGGCCGTAGGTCGCCGTTCGACTAGACCGACCGGCGAAGCGGGAAAAATAAGGGTCGGAGGGACGGGGCTCCGTCCCTCCGCTACTGAATCTAAATTACTGGTCCGGATATTCCCTAAGCAAGCGCGTGCGGATTTCTTCACGCGTCAGGCCACGCGCGGCGAGTTGCACGTCGCTCATCGCGTAGAGCCGGCGCGCCTCCTTTGCGATACGCTGCGCGGTTTCGAGGCTTGCGAAAAACCAGCCCGGCGAAAGACGGCGGCGGACCGGGCACGACTCGACGGCGTCGGCCAGCAAATCGTCCCGGGTCGGATGAATCGATTCAACGTTCATTTAAAAATCTCCGAATGATCTTGAGTTGGTAAATCCTTAGGTTAATGGCCGCCGCCGAGGGACGAGCGTTCATTGAGAATATCTATAGGATTTTCCGCCGGGGAAAATTGCGACCTGATCCACACTGGCCCCCTTAGCGCCAATTTTCTGACGATTTTTGGGACTCGCATCGCAAATCGGCCTGCTTCGTGCCGACGAGATGTGAACTATTTACCGCTTCGGTGCGCAGCCGGTCGCCTGAAGCCTTTGCAAGGGTCGTTGGTGCAGTGCCCGCTCGTTCAGATCCCGGCTTGCGTCAATCGCTCGAATTCGGTATCGAGCGCGCGCGGCGTGATATCGAGTTCGGCGAAGCCCGGCAAATCGGGGCTCGGCCGGTTGTCGTGCCGCATCAGTTCGATCTGGTCGCGGCTGAGCGGCGGGCTCGGCAACGCCGACATGACCGCGGCGAGCAGGTTCCAGACGATGAACGGCACCGGCAGGAACAGCCGTTTGCGCCCGAGCCGCGTGGCGATCAGCGCGAGCAAGTCGCGATAGGCGTAGGCTCGCGCGCCGCCGAGTTCATACAGCGGCGCGGCGGCATCGTCCAGGTCGAGAATTTTTACGATCGCGGCCGCGAGGTCGTCGACATGGACCGGTTGCAGTTGCCTGCGGCCATCGCCAAACAGCGGGATTACCGGCAATGCGCGTACCAGGCCGGCGAGCGCGCCGAGGAAGGCGTCGTCGTGGCCGAACAACACGCTCGGCCGCAGGATCGCGGCGTCGGGCGCGGTGGCGCGCACGCGCGCCTCGCCGCGCGCCCGTGCGCGCACGTATTTCGACGCCGACCCGGTGTCGGCGCCGATGCCCGACAGGTGCACGAGCCGCGCACCGGCGACCCGCGCCGCGGCCGCGACCCGGCCGGCGCCGTCGACGTGCACCGCGTCGAAGGTTTCTTCGCCCCGCTCGGTATACAGCCCGACCGCGTTGACGACGCCGCCGGCATCGCCGATCGCCGCGGCGATCGAGCCGGCGTCACGCACGTCGGCGACGACCGCTTCGACCCGCTCGCCGAGGTCGGCGAACGGCCAGGGTTCGGGATGGCGCGCGGCCACGCGGACGCGACAATCGGCGGCGGCGAACGCGCGCACGACGCGGCGGCCGAGATATCCGGTGCCGCCGAAGACGGTAACCAGAGAGGGCATAGCGCCGGTTGCCATCGCGCTCTCAGGCCGGCGCTGCGCCAGCGCGTGGCATGCGCCGGTCAGTCGACGGCGACGACGCGAAACCCCTTGCCCGGGTCGAAGGCATAGTGATCCTCGATCGCCGCGACGCCGGCCAGCGGTTCGCGATAACACCAGATCGCGTCAACGACGTCGCCGCAGTTCAGGTAGGACGCATCCCCCTTGATCGGGCAATGCGTGGTGCGCGCCGAGGCGCTGGTTTCGAGCCCGGCGATCGCGGCGGCCGGAAAATAGACGACCGGCGGGTAATCCTTGCCCGCGTAGTGTTCCCGCAGTTCGATCGCATCGTGCGATTCGACGATCGAGCGGCCGTCGAATTCGACGCGGTATCCGCGCGCGGCGGGGCGCGTCGTCGCGTAGTGTGATCGCGGCTCGCTCATCGTCGGGTCGAGACCGTCAGGCCCGCAATTCCGGCAACGCCTCGCCGGCCGGCACGAAGCGTAGCGCGACGCCGTTGTTGCACCAGCGCTGACCGGTCGGCGGCGGGCCGTCGTCGAACACGTGGCCCTGATGGCCGCCGCAGCGCACGCAGTGGTACTCGGTGCGCGGCAGAATCAGCTTCCAGTCCCGCTTGGTGCCGACACTGCCGTCGATAGCGGCGTAGAAGCTCGGCCAGCCGGTGCCGCTGTCGAACTTGGTCGCGGATTCGAACAACGGCAGGAAACAGGCCGCGCAGACGTAGGTGCCGTCGCGCTTCTCGTCGTTGAGCGGGCTCGTCCACGGGCGCTCGGTTCCCTCCTCGAACAGCACGCGGTACTGTGCGGCGTCGAGCAGCGCGCGCCACTCGGCCGGGCTCTTGTCGAGCGGCACGATGCCGGCGCCTGTCGCGGGGGTCTCCATGGTCGCGAGTATACCGCGACTCGTGCCGAGCGTGGCGACCGAGGTCGCCGCGGCGGCGATGAAAGTGCGTCGTTTCATGGCTGGGCCTCAAAAAATTCGGTGCCTGTTACGACAAGTTCGGCGGCGAATAATTCCCTCGCAACGGCCCGGCTGCCGCCCCGGCCCGGCGCCCGGATCACCGGCCCTGTCGAAATAGTTTCGTTATTTGATGTGAATCAGGTCGCTTCGACGGTTCTCGAATTAGTCTAGTATTCACTTACCTACCCTGATCAGTTTAATTTGAACCCGGCCCGCGCCGGGTTCTTTGTCTTCGGCCCCGGCCCGACTCACCGGCAACCGTCGGCGCGCGCACCGACGTCAGGCGCCGTCCGGCAACGGCACTCGCATGACCCAGCCGTGGCGGTCCTCGCGCTCGCCGTACTGGATGCCGCTCAATTCATCGTAAAGCATGCGCGTCAACTCGCCCGGCGGCGGCGCGGCGACACGGTACACCTCGCCCCGATAGCCGATACTCGCGACCGGGCAGATCACCGCGGCGGTGCCGGCGCCGAAGACTTCCTCGAGGGTGCCGGCGTGAAACGCGTCGACGACCTCGCCGATTTCGATGCGCCGCTCATCGACCGGCACGCCCCAGTCGGCAAGCAGAGTCAGCGTGCTGTCGCGCACCACGCCGGGCAGGATCGAGCCGCCCAGCGGCGGCGTGACGACCGTGCCGTCGATCTTGAAGAAGATGTTCATCGCGCCGACTTCCTCGACGTAACGATGCTCGTTGCCGTCGAGCCACAGTACCTGGTCGAAGCCCTCGGCGCGACTCTCGGCGCCCGGCAGCAGGCTCGCGGCGTAGTTCGCCGCGGTCTTGGCCGCGCCGAGCCCGCCGACCGTGGCGGCGCGGGTGTAGCGGTCCTCGACCTTGAGCGCGATGCCGTCGAGCTGGTCGCCGAAGTAAGCGCCGACCGGCGACGTCATGACCATGAAGCGATAGTCGGTCGCCGCGCGCACCTCGAGCGTGCTCTCGGTGGCGATGATCAGCGGGCGGACGTAGAGCGACTGGCCGCGTGCCGTCGGCAGCCACGCGTGGTCGAGCCGGATCAGTTCGCGAGTCGCGTTGAGCAGGATTTCGCGCAGCTCGTCGGCCGGCATGATCGGGATGCACAGCCGCAGACACGAGTCGTGCAGCCGCTGCGCGTTGCGCTCGGGCCGAAAGATGCGCGCGTCGCCATCGGCGCCGCGAAACGCCTTGTAGCCGTCGAACACGGTCTGCCCGTAGTGCAGCATCGCGACGCCGGGCTCGAGTTCGAGCGGCGCATACGGATGGATCCGCGGCTCGACCCAGGCGCCGTTGCGGAAATCCATGCTGAACATATGATCGGAAAAGATCCGGCCGAATCCGGGCGATTCGAAATCGACGTCGCCGACGCGGCTTCGTTCGACGGGCGTGACGGGAAAATCGGATAGCTGCATCAATTTGTCTCGGTTTATCTCACTGCCTGAGCGGTCCCCGCCATTGTCTCCCAAGAATCCGATTCGATAAACCGGGCGATTCGGATATTCGTCGAATTGCCATCGCGCCGTGCGTCGGCAACGCCTCGCCGTGCGCACGGCAACCGGTTAAAGTACCGGGATTCCTCAGGCCGGAGTCAGGCGCATGCGCATCAGCGAAATTCACGTCTATCGAAAAGACCTGCCGGTCGTCGACGGGCCCTACACGATGTCGACGATGACGTTGCACTCGATCGACACGACCATCGTCAGGCTCGTCACCGATAGCGGCATCGTCGGCTGGGGCGAGGTCGCGCCGATCGGCCCGCTCTACCAGCCGCAACACGCGCTCGGCGCGCGCGCGGCGCTCGCGGAAATAGCTCCCGGGCTGGTCGGTCAATCGTGTCTCACGCCGCTGCTGCTGCGTCGTCACATGGACGGG
>JAHEKJ010000123.1 GCA_024638385.1 Gammaproteobacteria bacterium
AACAGCCAGGATACAATTTTTACGAGCTTTTTCATCAAGTTAGGCTATACATATGAAGGCTTACTTCAAAAGTGTCGACAAGATTAATTTCTTTGACTAGACTCTGCTTTGGCTAATTAGAATAATTTAACATTTTAATTACTTACACATAGATCTTAATGTAATTTGTCATAAGATCGACAGCTATCAGGCACGATTGACGAGGGATACCGGTGTTCTTATCGCGCAAAAAACCGCCGCTACTGGGGCTCGATATCAGCTCGACCTCGGTCAAGCTGATGGAACTCAGCAAGACCGGAGCCAGTTACCGCATCGAGGGCATCGGGGTCGAACCCCTGCCGGCCAACGCGGTCGTCGAAAAAAACGTCGCCGAGGTTGAATCAGTAGGCGAGAGTGTAAAGCGTGCGCTGGCCAAGTCAAAAATAAAATCCAAGAACTGCGCCATCGCGGTATCCGGATCGTCGGTCATCACCAAGAAAATCACGATGCCGGCGACCCTGTCGGAAGACGAAATGGAAGGCCAGATCCAGCTCGAGGCCGACCAGTACATCCCTTACCCGCTCGAGGAAGTCAACCTCGACTTCCACGTCATCGGCGAGACCGAGACCAATCCCGAGACCGTCGACGTGCTGCTCGCCGCCTGTCGCAGCGAAAACGTCGACGATCGCGTCGCCGCGGTCGAACTCGCCGGCCTGACGGCGAAAATCGTCGATATCGAGGCCTACACGGTCGAGACCGTGTTTTCGGCGATGGCGCCGCAAATGCCCGACGAGGGCATGGACAAGACGATCGCGATCGTCGACATCGGTGCGACCATGACGAGCCTGAGCGTCATCCACAACCATCGCCTGATCTACACGCGCGAGCAGAATTTCGGCGGCAAGCAGCTGACCGAGGAAATCATGCGCCGTTACGGACTGTCCTACGAAGAGGCCGGGCTCGCCAAGCGTCAGGGCGGCCTGCCCGACAACTACGAGCCCGAGGTGCTCGAACCGTTCAAGGAAACGACGGCGCAACAGGTCAGCCGCTTCCTGCAATTCTTTTATTCGGCCGGCGGCCCGATCGGCGACATCGATCACCTCGTGCTGGCCGGCGGCACGGCGTCGCTGCCGAATATCGCCGAGCTGACCGAGTCGCACATCGGCGTGCCGACCACGATCGCCAATCCCTTCGCCAACATGTCGTCGTCGAGCCGCGTCAACAAGGCCAACCTCGAGGCCGACGCTCCGTCGTTCCTGATCGCCGCGGGTCTTGCCATCCGGGGAGTCGAATTCTCATGATAATGACCCGGATCAACCTGCTGCCGTGGCGCGAAGAACTGCGCCAGGAGCAAAAGAAGCAATTCGTGACGATGCTGGTCATGACCGCGGTGCTGTCGGCCGCGATCGTCGGCCTGATTCACTTCCAGATGCAGGCCAAGATCGACTACCAGTTGTCGCGCAACCGCTACCTGAGCAAGGAAATCGCCACGCTCGACAAGGAGATCGCCGAGATCGCCGAGCTGCAAAAGGTCCGCCGCAGCCTGATCGAGCGGATGGAAGTCATCCAGGACCTGCAGGGCAGCCGCCCGTCGATCGTGCATCTGTTCACCGAGATCGTCTCGACCGTGCCCAACGGCGTCTACCTCGAGACATTGAAGCAATCCGGCAACAACCTCCTCATCAACGGGCTCGCCGAGTCCAACGCGCGGGTCTCGACCTACATGCGCAACCTGTCAGCGTCCGAGTGGCTCAAGGAGCCCAACCTGTCGGTCATCGAAATCGAGGATATCACCGTCAACCGGATCAGCACGTTCACCCTGACGGTCAAGCAAACCTCGCCCAACGCGACCGATGAAGAGGCGAGCGACGGAGGGCTGAAGTAATGAACTGGGACGATCTTCAGCATCATCTGGAGCCGGACAACATCGGCCTCGCGCCGACGCCGATCAAGATTGGCGTATTCGCAATCATTTTCATCGGAATCCTGGCCGCCGGTATCTGGTTCGACACCCGCGATCAATTGCGCGTGCTCGAGCGTCACGAGAAAAAGGAAACCGAACTCAAGAACGAATTCACGGTCAAGGCCGACCGCGCGGCCAAGCTCGAGCTCTACAAGGAGCAGCTCGCCGAGATGGAAGCGTCGTTCGGCGCCTTGCTGCGGCAACTGCCGGAAACCACCGAGGTCGAGTCCCTGCTCGTCGACGTGTCGCAAACCGCGCTCGCCGCGGGCCTCGAAATCAAGAAGTTCAAGCCCAGCGACGAGGAGAAGAAGGGCTTTTACGCCGAATTGCCGATCTCGCTCGAGGTCTCGGGTACCTATCATCAGCTCGCCACGTTCATCAGCGGCATCGCGGCGCTGCCTCGTATCGTCACGATCAGCGACATGCAGCTCCGGCCCTTCGACAAAAAAGAGAAGGCTGACACCAGTTCGGCCAAGCTCAGGATGACCGCCACCGCCAAGACTTACCGCTACCTCCAGGAGGATGAACAATGAGGAGCGGCTGCAACGCTTTGAAGAAACTCCTGCTGCCGGGTCTGCTGTCGATCCTGCTCGCCGGTTGCGGCGAGGGTCTCAGCGATCTGCGGAATTTCGTGCAGCAGACCCGGGCCAAGCCGCCGGGCCGGATCGAGCCGATCCCGGAATTTACCCCGTACCAGAATTTCGAATATACCTCGCACGACCTGCGCGACCCGTTCAAGCTGGTCGATTTCCGCCGCGATATCCAGCAGGACGACATCATTGCGGAAGGTGCTTCGGGGCCCCGTCCCGACCTCGACCGCGTCAAGGAGCCACTCGAAGACTTTCCGCTCGACACGCTGCGGCTCAAGGGCACGATCGACAAGGACGGCACCAAGTGGGCCCTGATATTTGCTCCCGATAACACGATTCATCGCGTGATCGAAGGGAACTACATGGGCCAGAATCATGGCCGCGTCATTACCGTCACCGACCAGAAGATCGAATTGACCGAAATCGTGCCCGATGGGTTGGGCAACTACATCGAACGCCAGTCGGCGGTCGCGCTGATCGAGTAACGAGAGGAAACACCTCATGAACCCTGTTCGCAATACCAACAAATTCATCGGGCTGACGCGCGCCACGTTTGCCGGCGTCTGTCTGCTCGCCGTCAGCGATGCCTCGGCGCGGGCGCTGATCGGCCTCGATTACTCGGTCATGACCGGCAACGCGGTGCAAATCGTATTCACCTTCGACGAACCCGCGGCCGAACCGCGCACCTTCACGATCGACGAGCCGGCGCGCATCGCGCTCGACTTCGCCGCCACCGAGAACAAGCTCGAACAGCGCAACATGCAGGTCGGCATCGGCGCGATGCAAAGCATTATTTCGGCGGCGTCGAAGGATCGCACTCGCGTCGTCCTGAACCTGTCGCGTAAAACCGACTACAGCACCCAGGTCAGCGGCAACCAGGTCACGATGACGCTCGCCGGCGGCGACGGCGCCGTCGCGGCGCCGGCCGTCGCGCCGGCCGCCCCGGCCACCGGCGACGCCGCGACCGGCGAAGCCACCACCGCCGCGGTCTCCTCGACGCCGATCGCCGCCGAGGCCAAGGGCGTGACCAATGTCGACTTCAAGCGCGGCCCGAACGGCGAAGGCCGCATCATCATCGACCTGACCAGCACCGCGATCAGCACCGACGTCTGGCGCGAGAACAACGTCGTCAACGTCGAGTTCATCGGTTCGCAGCTGCCGCGCGAACTGCAGCGGCGCATGGATGTCAGCGACTTCGCGACGCCGATCAGCCATATCGATACGCTCCAGGACGGCGCCAATATCCGCATGTCGATCGTCTCCGACGGCGACTTCGACCACCTCGCCTACCAGACCGACCGCGTCTACACGATCGAGGTCGCGCCGATTTCGAAGGAAGAGGAAGAACAGCGCAAGAAAGAGAAGTTCGGTTTTACCGGCGAGCGCCTGTCGCTGAACTTCCAGGATATCGAGGTCCGCTCGGTACTGCAGCTGCTGGCCGACTTTACCGGCCTCAACCTGGTCGTTTCCGATTCGGTTCAGGGTAACCTGACGCTGCGACTCAAAAACGTGCCCTGGGACCAGGCGATGGATATCATCCTGAAGACCAAGGGTCTCGACCAGCGGCGCGCCGGCAACGTCATCCTGATCGCGCCGACCGACGAAATCGCGGCGCGCGAAAAACTCGAGCTCGAGGCGCGCAAGCAGGTCGAGGAACTCGAGCGCCTGCGCACCGAGTTCATCAGGATCAACTACGCCAAGGCCGCCGATATCGCCACCCTGCTGTCGCAGGAAAACAACAAGATCCTGTCGCCGCGCGGCTCGGTCAGCGTCGACGAGCGTACCAATACCCTGCTGGTCAAGGATACCAACTCGAGCCTCGGCAACGTGCGCCTGCTGCTCGCCGAACTCGACATCCCGATTCGCCAGGTATTGATCGAATCGCGTATCGTCATCGCCAACGACGATTTCAGCAAGGAGCTCGGCGTACGTTTTGGCGTTAGCAACGACAGCCTCAACGCCAACACCACCGGCGACGCGGCCGTGACCTCCGGAAGCCTGACGGGCATCAACAACCTGGTCAACAACAATACATTCAACGCGCTCGACGGACTCAACGTCAACCTGCCGGTGCAAAACCCGTCCGGTACCTTCGCGCTGGCGCTGGCCAAGCTGCCGCTCGGCACGCTACTCGAAATGGAACTGTCGGCGGCACAGATCGAAGGCCGCGGCGAGGTCGTGTCCAGCCCGCGAGTCATCACCGCCGATTCGCACACCGCGCGCATCGAACAGGGCGTCGAGATCCCCTACCTCGAGCTCAGCGACGGCGACGCGACGCTGAAGTTCAGAAAGGCCGTGCTGTCGCTCGAGGTGACGCCGCAGATCACGCCGGACGATCGCGTGATCATGGACCTCGACGTGCACAAGGACAGCCAGGGCGAGCTGGTCTCGTTCGGCGCGGGCCTTTCGGCGCCGACCATCGACACCCGCGAGGTGCAGTCGCAGCTGCTGGTCGACAACGGCCAGACGGTGGTGCTTGGCGGCATCTACGAAACCACCAACACGACGCAGGTAACGCGGGTGCCTTTCTTCAGCAACCTGCCGGTCATCGGCAACCTGTTCAAGTCGTCGATCAACGTCGACGAGCGCACCGAACTGCTGATTTTCGTGACGCCGAAAATCCTGCAGGGCGCCTCGCTCGACCTGCGCTAGGCGCGCTCGAGAGGTCCGTAAAAAGGCAGCCCCGGTGGCTGCCTTTTTGATGTTTGCGGGTATCATAACCGCATGGATCGGCGCAACATCATTCTGATCGGACCCATGGGCTCGGGCAAGTCGACAATCGGCAACATCATCGCCAAACGGCTCAACCGCGAATTCCAGGACAGCGATCATTACATCGAGGAACGCACCGGCGTCGATATCGCGCGGATCTTCGACATCGAGGGCGAGACGGGCTTTCGCGAGCGCGAAACCAACGCGCTGATCGAACTGCTGAGCCGCGACAACCGCGTCATCGCCACCGGCGGCGGCTCGGTGCTGCGGCCGGAAAACCAGAAACTGCTGCGCGAGAAAGGCTACATCGTCTTCCTCGACACGTCGGTCCACCAGCAGCTCCGCCGGCTGCGCCGCGACAAGAAGCGGCCGTTGCTGCAAACCGATAACCCGCGCGCGCGCCTCGAGGCGTTGTTCGCCGAGCGCCGGCCGATCTATCTCGACCTGGCCGACCTCGCGGTCAAGACCGACAAGCGCGTGGCGCGGTGGCTCGCAGCTGATATCATCAGCCAGTTACCCGAAAACCTGCGTTGACCATGAGCCTCCTGCACACTCTCGAGGTCGATCTCGGCGAACGCGCCTACCCGATCCAGATCGGCACCGGCCTGCTCGGCGACGCCGACCTGATCGGACCGCACCTGCACGGCGCCTCGGCGCTCGTCGTATCGAACTCGACGGTCGCGCCGCTCTATCTCGACGCGCTCGAACAATCGCTCGTCGCGCGCGATATTCGCCACGACCGCGTGATCCTCGACGACGGCGAGGCGCACAAGACGCTGGCCGCGGTGGAGACGATCGTCGACGCGCTGCTCGAGCGGCGCCACGACCGGCGCACCACCGTGATCGCGCTCGGCGGCGGCGTCATCGGCGACATCGCCGGTTTCGCCGCGAGCGTCTACCAGCGCGGCGTCAACTATATACAGTTGCCGACCACGCTGCTGTCGCAGGTCGACTCGTCGGTCGGCGGCAAGACCGGCGTCAACCATCCCCGCGGCAAGAACATGATCGGCGCCTTCTACCAGCCGCAATGCGTCATCGCCGACATCGCGACGCTCGACACCCTGCCCGACCGCGAACTGTCGGCCGGCCTCGCCGAGGTCATCAAGTACGGCCTGATCCGGGACGCCGATTTCTTCGCCTGGCTGGAAACCCACATCGCGGGCCTGGTTGCGCGCGACCCGGCCCTGCTGGCCGAGGCGGTGCTCGTTTCGTGCCGGACGAAGGCGCGCGTGGTCGAGTTCGACGAGCGCGAATCCGGCCTGCGCGCGATCCTCAATCTCGGCCACACCTTCGGCCACGCGATCGAGACGCTGATGGGCTACGGCAACTGGCTGCACGGCGAGGCGGTCGCCGCCGGCATGGTCATGGCGATCGACCTGTCGATCCGCGAGGGCCTGATCGACGAGGCGGTTCGCGAGCGCAGCGTCGCGCTGCTCGAACAGGCCGGCCTGCCGACCGCGCCGCCGGCCGCGATCGGTGTCGACCAATACCTTGACGTCATGGCGGTCGACAAGAAAGCCATCGACGGCGCCATCCGCCTGGTCCTGCTGCGCGCCCTCGGCGACGCCTTCGTCAGCACCGACTACGACCCCGCCAACCTCCACCAGACCCTCACCACGAATTAGGGGGACAGTTTACCTAACTACCGCAATTTAGTTGCATTACGAAACTTAATTAGGGTAGTCAGGTAAACTGTCCCCCGAATTGCGATGCGAAACTCGATATCATCATTGCGAGCGCAGCGAAGCAATCTCCCTGGATCGGGCCAGTCCACGGAGGTTGCTTCGTCGGACCGGCCGATGGCCGGTCCTCCTCGCAATGACCTACCTTATCCGGTAATTCTTCCATACGCACGATAATGGTGCAGTAAAGGCCTGCGAAAAACGCGGTTTTCCCGCGCTCGCGCGCACGGGTATAATAATCGGCCTTTTGCCCCGTAGAAAAATATCGTTACTACGGTGCAAGTAATTCCGGATGCGGCACTCTGGCCGCGGGACCGAACCGACAATCGAATGAGCACGAACCGACCCACGACCGGCCTCTACGACCCGCGCTTCGAGCACGACAGCTGCGGCTTCGGCCTGATCGCGAACCTCGACGACAAGCCGAGCCACTGGCTGGTCGAGACGTCGATCCAGGCGCTCGCGCGCCTGACCCACCGCGGCGCGGTCGCGGCCGACGGCAAGTCCGGCGACGGTTGCGGCCTGCTGCTGAAAAAACCCGACGAGTTTCTCCGCCAGAAGGGCAAGGAACTCGGGATTCACTGCGCGCGGCGTTACGCGGTCGGCCTCGTGTTCGTGTCGCCTTTTGACGGCGAGACCGAATTCTCGAAAGACGTGATCTCGACGAAGATCGCCGAGCAGGGCCTCGAGGTCGCCGGCTGGCGCGAGGTGCCGACCGAGCCGTCGGCCTGCGGCGACGAGGCGCGCGAATCGCTGCCGGCGATCTACCACGTCTACGTCAACGCGCCCGACGACATGTCGCGCGCCGATTTCAACCGCCTGCTCTACTTCGCCCGCCGCGCCGCCGGCAAGGCCTTCGAGGCGCAGGACAACGAGCGCGTCGAGAACTACTATTACATTTCGAGCCTGTCCAACGACGTGCTGTCGTACAAGGGCCTGGTCATGCCCGAGTTCCTGCCGGTGTTCTATCCGGACCTCAACCATCCGGCGCTCGAGTCGGCGATCTGCGTGTTCCACCAGCGCTTCTCGACCAACACCTGGCCGCAGTGGAAGCTCGCCCAGCCGTTCCGCTACCTCGCGCACAACGGCGAGATCAACACGATCCAGGGCAACCGCAACTGGGCCAACGCGCGCGCCGACAAGTTCAGTTCCGACTTGCTGCCGGACATGGAGGCGCTCAAGCCGATCGTCAACATGACCGGCTCCGACTCGAGCTCGCTCGACAACATGCTCGATTTCCTGCTGTCCGGCGGCATGGACCTGTTCCGCGCGGTGCGCCTGCTGATCCCGCCGGCGTGGCAGAACGTTGAACACATGGAGCCGGCGCTGCACGCGTTCTACGAGTATACGTCGATGCACATGGAGCCGTGGGACGGCCCGGCCGGCATCGTCCTGACCGACGGCCGCCACGCGAGCTGCGTGATGGACCGCAACGGCCTGCGCCCGGCGCGCTGGGTCATGACGAAAGACCGCCACATCACGCTGGCCTCCGAAATCGGCGTCTGGGACTACAAACCCGAAGACGTCATCGCCAAGGGGCGACTCAAGCCCGGCGAAATGATCGCGGTCGACACGATCACGAGCAAGCTGCTGTTTTCCGACGAAATCGACAAGCAGCTCGCGAGCCGTCATCCGTACGAGATCTGGCTGCGCGAACGCTTGAAGCACCTGAGCTCCAAGGAAGCCTCGCCGTTTTCGGCGCTGGCGATGGACAAGGACACGCTGCGCCGGCTCGAAAAGCTTTTCCAGGTCACCTTCGAGGAGCGCGACCAGGTGCTCAGGGTACTGGCTGAGGACTCGCAGGAGGCGACCGGCTCGATGGGCGACGATACGCCGTTTCCGGTGCTGTCGCGACACCGCCGCTCACTCTACGACAGCTTTCGCCAGCAGTTCGCGCAGGTCACGAACCCGCCGATCGATCCGCTGCGCGAGAAAATCGTCATGTCGCTCGAGACCTGCTTCGGCCGCGAGCACAACCTGTTCTACGAGGCCGCCGAGCACGCCGACCGGCTGATCGTCAGTTCGCCGGTGCTGTCCGAGCAAAAGTTCGTCGACCTGCTCGCATGGCACGAAGACGGCTACCCGCACGAGACCCTCTCGCTCGGCTACGACCCGAACGAAAAGTCGCTCGAGCAGGCCATCATCGATATCCAGGATGCGGCCGAGGCGGCATCGCGCGACGGCGCGGTCATCGTCGTGCTGACCGACAAGAACGTCCCGCGAGAACAGCTCATCGTCCACGCCGCGCTCGCCACCGGCGCGGTGCACCACCGGCTCAGCAACACCGGCTGCCGCTGCAACACCAACATCGTCGTCGAGACCGGGACCGCGCGCGATTCGCACCAAATGGCGGTGCTGCTCGGCTTCGGCGCAACAGCGATCTACCCGTACATGGCCTACGCCAGCATTGTCGGCATGACCCGCACCGGCGAGCTGCCCGACCTCAAGTGCCCCGACACCGGCGCCAACTACCGCCGCGGCATCAACAAGGGCCTCTACAAGATCATCTCCAAGATGGGCATTTCGACGGTCGCGAGCTACCGCGGCGCGCAGCTGTTCGAAATCGTCGGCCTGCACCGCGAAGTCGTCGACCTGTGCTTTCCGGGCACGACCAGCCGCATCGACGGCATCGGTTTCGATGAGCTCGAAAACGACGCGCGGATCGCCAACCGGATTGCCTGGAACCCGCGCAAGCAGACCGAACAGGGCGGCCTGCTCAAGTACATCCACGGCGGCGAGTACCACGCCTACAATCCCGACGTCGTGTACATGCTGCAGGCCGCGGTCGCGAGTGGCGACTACGCCGACTGGAAGAAATACTCGACGATCGTCGACGGCCGCGCGCCGATGACGCTGCGCGACCTGCTCCGACTCAAATCGCGAACGCCGATCCCCGTCGACGAGGTCGAACCCGAGGAAGACATCCTGATGCGCTTCGATTCGGCCGGCATGTCGCTCGGCGCG
>JAHEKJ010000124.1 GCA_024638385.1 Gammaproteobacteria bacterium
GCGCAGCGAGAATACCGCGCGCCTGCTCGACGCCGGCTTCCGCCTCGCGATCACGCGCACGACCGCGGCCGAGAGCGAGTGGGCGTCGCTGATCTCGACCGCCGCGGTGCGCGACGCCTACGTCGAGCGCCACGGCGAGATCGAGGCCGCGAGCGTGATCGATTTTTTATTGCGCGACGCCGCCAACCCGTCGAGCGTTATGGCGATGATCGAGGCCGCGCGCAGCAACGCGCGGCTGGTGCGCACGGCGTTGACGCGCGAGGTCTGGGAAGCAACCAACGAGTGCTGGATGGCGCTGAAGAACCTGCTGGCGCGCCCGGTCGCGGCCAAGAACCTGCCGGACGTGCTCGGCCAGATCCGCCAGCAGGCGACTCTCGTGCGCGGCGCGCTGCACGGCAGCATGCTGCGCAACGACGGCTACAATTTCGCCCGCCTCGGCACCTTCATCGAGCGCGCCGACAACACCGCGCGCATCCTCGACGTCAAGTACTACGTGCTGCTGCCGGCGGTGTCGCAGGTCGGCTCGACTCTCGACAACGTGCAGTGGGAAACGATCCTGCGCTCGGTCTCGGGCCTGCGCGCCTACCGCTGGATCTACGGCGGCGAGGTCAATTCGACCGGCATCGCCAGCTTCGTCGTGCTCGACCGGCAGATGCCGCGCTCGCTGGTGTTCTGCCTCGCCAAGATCGTCGACAACCTCGGCCACCTCGCGCGCGAGTACGGCGAGCGCATGCCGAGCCACGATCTCGCCGATGCCCGGCTCCAGGCGATGCGGGACGCGTCGATCGAATCGGTCTTCGATTTCGGCCTGCACGAGTACATCGACGAATTCCTGCGCGACGTCAGCGCGCTCGGCGCGCAGATCGAGCGCGACTATCGATTCAGCGAATAATCATGCTTTTGCGAATCAGCCATCAGACCAGTTACGAATACGACGCGCCGGTGCAGTACGCGCTGCAGCAGTTGCGGCTGCGGCCGCGTTCGGGCAACGGCCAGCAGGTGCTCGACTGGCGCGTCGACGTCGACGGCGCGCGCGACGAACTCCAGTTCGAGGACCAGCACGAGAACCTCGTCGACCTCGTCAGCATCGAGCCCGGTCACCACGCCGTGCACATTACCTGCAGCGGCGAGGTCGAGACCGAGGATCGCGCCGGCGTCGTCGGCCGGCACGGCGGCTGCGCGCCGCTTTGGTACTTCGAGCGCGACACCGAGCTGACCCGGCCGGGGCCGGTCGCGCGCCGGCTCGCCGGGCAAATCGGCGATGACTACGCCGACGACATCGGGCGCCTGCACGCGTTGTCGGCGCTGCTGGGCGAGACGATTCGCTACGAAACCGACCGCACCCACGCCCAGACCACCGCCGAGGACGCGCTCGCCGCCGGCCACGGCGTCTGCCAGGACCACGCCCACGCGTTCGCCGCGCTGGCGCGGCTGCTCGGTTACCCGGCGCGCTACGTCAGCGGCTACCTGCTGATGGACGATCGCGTCGAGCAGGACGCGAGCCACGCCTGGGCCGAGGCCCACGTCGATGCGATCGGCTGGGTCGGCTTCGACGCTTCCAACGGCATTTCGCCGGACGACCGCTACGTCCGCGTCGCCACCGGGCTCGACTACCGAGACGCCGCGCCGCTGTCCGGGATGCGCTTCGGCGCCAGCGCCGAATCGATGGTTGTCAAGCTGCAGGTTGAGCAGTAAGGTACCCGCTGCATCGCAACCGGACCGATCGACCATGACTTACTGCGTCGGCCTGTGCCTCGACCGGGGCCTCGTCTTCATGTCCGACACCCGCACCAACGCCGGCGTCGACAATGTCTCGACCTATCGCAAGATGTTCACCTGGTCGACGCCGGGCGAGCGCGTGATCACGCTGCTGACCGCGGGCAACCTGGCGACTACCCAGGCGGTCGTCAGCCTGCTCGACGAGCGCTCGAAAATTCCGGAGGAGCGCAGCCCGTCGATCCTGCAGGTGCCGACGCTTTTCCAGGTCGCGCGCCTGGTCGGGCAAACCCTGCGCGAGGTCATCGCCGACACGGCTTCCGGGCAGGAGGCCAGCGACACGAATTTCACCGCCAGCATCATCCTCGGCGGGCAGGTCGGCAACGGCACGGTCAGCCTGTTCCTGATCTATCCCGAGGGCAATTTCATCGAGGCTTCCGGCGACAGTCACTTCTTCCAGATCGGCGAGACCAAGTACGGCCGGCCGATCCTGGTGCGCGGTTACGATCCCGCGATGTCGTTCGCCGAGGCGGTCAAGCTGCTGCTGGTGTCGTTCGACTCGACGATCAAGGCCAACGTCTCGGTCGGCATGCCGCTGGACTTGCAGATCTACGAGAAGGACAGCCTCGTCGTCGGCCCGGAACGGCGCTTCGCCGTCGACGACCCCTATTATCGATCCGTGTCCGCCAGCTGGGGCGAGGCCCTGCGGGAGGCGCTCAGGGCGCTGCCCGACTTCGAGTTCGAGGCCGGGGCGGCGCCGCGCGAATCGGAATAACAGCTCAACCCGCCGTGATATATTGTTCAGTCGAAAATCTCTAAACTGAGTTGTTGAGTGTATTAGCCCTGATCCTGATTATTCATTAAGGAACAACGAGGCAGCGACTATAAGATTCAAAACACTGAATTGGTTTATTGGTTTGTCATTTTTGCTTGGCGGATGCGCCTCGATTGTCGGGGAAAGAACTCAACTGGTCCCCATCTCGAGTACTCCTGACGAGGCGGATATTTTAATTACCGATGAAACAGGTGCAAATGTCTTCAGAGGCAAAACCCCTACGACAGTGACGTTACCGAAAAGCGATGGCAGCTACTGGGGTAAAAAGAGTTTTACCGTAAGAATTTCCAAACCTGGATTTCAAACCCGGACAATCCCGATAAAAGCGAGTGCAAACGGCTGGTATATTGGGGGTAACTTGATATTCGGGGGGTTAATTGGCTGGTTTATAATAGATCCGCTTAATGGAGCGATGTACACGCTTTCTCCAGGCCAGATAAAATCCGATTTAACGGGGACGACGGCATTCATGGACAATTCCGGGGGAGACCAGATATCTATCGCATTAGTCCAGGATGTCCCACCTTCCCTTCAAGAAAAAATGATAAGAATTGACTGATACACTAAACAATACGCAGCAGACGGATTGAAGAAAGGCGACGCCTTTTGTCTGCCGCTGAGCGCTGTCGTTGGAGCGTAAAATCGAAGGATCAACTCAATGGAACTCACCAATCATATGGACAGGTTAATTATTTCAGTTTTATTAGTTTTTTTATTTTCGTCCGCCGCCATCGGCGAGGAATTCGTGCGCGAGGGCTGGCCCGGCACGGGCAAGCCCAAGCTGGCCGCAAAGGTTAATGAACTGGTGCTGTACGAAACACCGGACTCGACGTCCGCAAGCAGGCGATTGAAGTACAATCCGGGGTGGCTGATCGTCTGGGACCAATCGCAGGTCATCACCCGGAAACCGGTCACCTGGACGGTCAGGAAGGAGATTACCAAGGGCACCTGCGGAACGCTCGCGCCGGGCGTCGAAGTGGAGTTTCTTCAGTTCGAAATCGAAGGCTGGGGCCTGTTCAGGGTAGGCGATCAGCTTTGCTCGCTGAAAGCGACCCGGGCCAGCGATTTCGATAAAGAGGAAGAATGGCCGAAGGTCGAATGGTGGGTCAGGGTTCTGGACAATACCAAATCGCCCGTCGGCTGGTTACTGGTCGACCCGCAACAGGTAGATCGGCTGTAAACATAATCTCAATGTCTGCACGACTGTTTCGAATGGTGATACGTCCGCCGTCCGGGGTTGTAAGACCTGGCCCACGGGTTTTGCCGTTTCAACTTTCCCGAGAAAGATCCGAATGAAATGGAACGAAGTCACCACGATAAGCATTGAAGGCAATGTCATTTCGGTGAAGGACGCAATGATCATGCTGAGCGAGGATGAGGAATTCCCCGAGTGGCCATCGATCAATTGTGAACCCGGAGAATACATCTTCGAAATCAATGTTCCTTCCCCGTTTCACGCGCATCGCGCGAGAATCAGGAAAATCGATTCCGAACCCGAGCTCGGCAAGGAAATTGGCCAGGTCGATGTCGATCATGGATTCATCGGATTCATCGATTACGAGAAATTCCTCGCTGCGGTAAAGAATAATTATTCGGAGTATGGCGAGTGGACCGCCATGGATCTCGACGACGAGTTGTCGTTGAATTTTTCTGGGATGATCAAATTCGACTCGGCAACGCTGCTGTACGTTCGATCCGGTGACGGCGATGGAACCTACCCTTGCTACGAACTGCTACAGAATGGCGCCCGGGTTGGTATCGAGTGTGTGTTCAAGGCGTAAATCGACGAGCCGGATCAAGAGCGGTTCAGATCAAGCCTGAATGGTACTTGCCCAAGCCCGAACCGGCGTCAACGCGAGCCGCGAAGCAGCGAAGCAACGTTCCCGAATCGGGCAGGAGTCCGGAGATTGCTTCGTCGGCTGGCGCCTCCTCGCAATGACGCCGATTAAACAGGCGCCTACTCGAAATGACGCAGATTATGGGCCGCCGCCGGGCGTCAGCGGGTCGGAAAATTCACGTCGACGCGGGAATGCCGACGGTAGGGCGTCAGCGCGACGCGTTCCGGCATGTCGCTGACGCCGATTTCGGCGTCGGTGAGGTAGCAGCCCGGATCCTCGGCCCACGGGTTGCCGGTGAGCTGCCACGCGCGGGTGCGCGAATTGCCGCCGCAAATCGCGCGCTCGGCACAGGCCGCGCAGCGCCCCTCGAGCGGCCGCGGCCGCGCCTTGAGGCCGGCCATCAGCGGGTCCGTCGTATCGCCCCAGATATCGGCGAAGCTGCGCTCGCGCACGTTGCCGAGCGTGTAGTCCCACCACATGGTGTCCGGATGCACGTTGCCGAGGTTGTCGATGTTGGCGATGTTGACGCCCGACGCGTTGCCGCCCCAGCGCTCGAGCTGGCGGCGCAGCGCGGCGACGTGGCCGGGCAGGTGGCGTGCGGCCCACTGCAGCAGGTAAACGCCGTCGGCGTCGTTGTTGCCGGTCACGAACTCGCGGCGCAGGCCGCGCTGCACGTCGTCCCAGCAGGTTTCGAACAGCAGGTCCATCGCCGCGCGCGTCATGCGGTGTTGCAGGTCGCTGGCGCGGTTGCGGTTGCCGCGGCCGGCGTAGTTCAGGTGCGACAGGTAAAACTTGTCGATCGCCTCGGCGCGCATCAGCTCGAGCAGGCCGGGCAGCTCGGCGGCGTTGTCCTGCGTCAGCGTGAAGCGCAGGCCGACCTTGATGCCGGCCTCGCGGCAGCGGCGGATGCCGGCCAGCGACGCGTCGAAGGCGCCGACCTTGCGGCGGAAGCGATCGTGGGTGTCGCGCAGGCCGTCGAGGCTGACGCCGACGTAGTCGTAACCGATGTCGACGATTTGCTCGATGCGGTCGGCGTCGATCAGCGTGCCGTTGCTCGACAGGCCGACGTAGAATCCCATGTCCTTCGCGCGCCGCGATATGTCGAAGATATCGGGCCGCATCAGCGGCTCGCCGCCGGACAGGATCAGCACCGATACGCCCGCGTGCCGGAGGTCCTGCATGACGCGGTAAACCTCGGCGGTGTCGAGCTCGCCGGCGAAGTCGATGTCGGCCGAGGTTGCGTAGCAGTGCTTGCAGGTGAGGTTGCAGCGGCGGATCAGGTTCCAGATTACGACCGGCCCGCGGCCCGCGCGCACCGGCGCCGGCCGCGGCGCGACCGGGGCGCCGTGCGCCAGCGCGTGCAGGTAGCGGCTGAGCCTGAACATCAGGCGACCAGCCTCAGGCCGGTTTTCTTGAGAATGCGCTTGCTGTAGAGCACCTCGTGCGCGCGGCAGTCGCCGCCGACGAGGTCGGCGATCTGCATGACCTTGTCGGCGACCTCGGCGCGGTCGTGGCCGTGCACCATCGCGAACAGGTTGTACGGCCACAGCGGCGGGCGCCGCGGGCGCTCGTAGCAGTGGCTGACGAAGCCGAGCCGGCCGACCCGGCCGCCGACCTCGGCGAGGCGCGCGTCGTCGACGTCCCAGACCGACATGCCGTTGCCCCTGAGCCCGAGCCGGTAGTGGTTGGGAATTGCTCCGATCCGGCGGATCACGCCGCGCTCGAGCATGCGCTGCATGCGCTGCAGCACGGTCGCGGTATCGCAGCCGCAGGCGCCGGCGATCTCGCCGTAGGGCGCCGCGCGCAGCGGCAGTCCGGCCTGGCTCGCGTGCACGATCGTGCGGTCGAGATCGTCGATCATCATGCCGCCCTGCCTGAGCGGCCCCGGCACCGGCCGCGTGGTCACGCCGCCGGCCGCGTCGATCTCCAGCCACAGGCCGAGATAAAAGGTTTGCAGTTTCGGAAAATCGTAGACCGGCAGGCCGACCGCCTGCTCGATGCGGTCGAGGCTCGCGCGAATGCCGTCCGGCGTCTCGGTGGCGAGTACGAACCACATGTTGAGCGGGTGCTCGCGTTCGTAGTTGTGCGCGACCTCGGGCAGGTCGTTGATCAGCGCGGCGACCTCGTCGAAGCGCTCCGCCGGCACCGCCAGTGCCGCCAGCGTCAGGCCGCCGCCCATCGCGGTGGCGTCGTAGAGCGGCCCGAAGCGGCTCAGCAGCCCGTCGTCGAGCAATCGGCCAGCCAGGTCGATGATCGTCGCGCCGTCGCAGCCGAGTTCGCGGCCGACGCGTTCGAAAGGCCGCTCCTCGAGCGGGAAATCGCCCTGGTAGCGGTTGACGAAACGGCGCGCGAGATCATCCATGGGTGGCTCGCGGGGCAGGCAGGTCGGCCGCGGCCGGCGCTGCGTAGCGCGCGCCGCGCTGGCGGAAGCAGCGGCGGCTGAACAGGATCTCGCGGGCGACATCGTCGAGTCCGCACTGCGCGACGATCTGCTCGACCTGCGCGACGACGGCCGCCCGGTCGCGCCCGTGGATCATGCAGAACAGGTTGTAGGGCCAGTCGGGCAGGCGTCGCGGCCGGCGATAGCACAGGGTCACGAACGGGTAACGGCCGATGCAGCGGCCGATATCGGCGACGCGCTCGTCGGGCAGATCCCAGACGACCATGCCGTTGGCGCGAAAGCCGAGCGCGCGATGCCGCACGACGACGCCGAGGCGCTTGAGGTCGCCGCGCGCGGCGAGCCGCTCGATCCCGGCGATGACGTCGGTTTCGCTGCAGCCGAGCCGTTCGGCGAGCGCCGCGTACGGGCGGCTCACCAGCGGCAGACCCGCGCCGATCGCGTCGATCAGCGCGGCCTCGTCGAGGCGGCGGGTAGTCATGTCCATTGCAGGTCGAATCCCAGGTCGATGAAGAACTCCTGCTCCAGTGGCAGGTCGAGTAGCGGGTAGCCGCAGCGATTTTCGATCGCGTCGAGCACCTCGCCGAGGCGCGTCGCGTCGGCGGCGACGACGACGAACCAGAGGTTGTAGCGATGTTCGCGCTCGTAGTTGTGGTTGACCTCGGTGAACGCGTTGACGATCGCGGCCACCCGCTCGAGATCGTCGGCGGGCACGGCCATCGCCGCGAGCGTGCTGGCGCCGACGCGGTTGGGCCGGAACACCGCGCCGACGCGGCTGATCAGGCCTTCGGTCTCGAGCCGGCGCAGGGTTTCGATGACCGTGGTTTCGTAGACGCCGAGTTTGCGCGCGATTTCGGCGAACGGCGTCGGCGACAGCGGCAGGCCTTGCTGGTACTCGTTCAGCAGGCGTCGCTCGAGCTGCGAGTAGACTCTCACAGGCCGATCCGGTGGGCGCGCGCGGTGAAGAATATGCCGCTCGGCTTTTGCGCCGGAATCGCCGCGCGGCGCTCGAAGGTCCGTGTGTCGTAGACCTCGACCCGGTTCTCGTCGCGCAGCGACAGCCAGACCTCCTCGCCGCGCGGTTCGAATTCCATGTGCAGCACGCCCTTGCCGGGTCGGATCTCCTTGACGATGGCCAGCGACGGGGTGTCGATGACCTGGATCCGGTCGTTGTTGGGCAGCGCGAAGTTGACCCAGACCTGGCGGCCGTCGGGCCGCGCCATGACGAACACCGGCTGCCCGGCGACCGCGATGCGCGCGACTTCGCGCCAGTCGCCGAGATCGATCACCAGCACCTCGTGGCGGCCGACCGCCGGCACGAAGGCATGCCGGCCGGCGACCGCCCAGCCCTCGAGGTGCGGCATCTTGTAGACCGGCAGCTTCTGCTCGCCCCTGCCGTAGCCCGGCAGGATCCGGCGCACGCCCAGTTGCGGATTCCACAGGTCGAGCAGCGCCATGCCGTCCTCGCCGAACAGCCCGGCGAGGTAGTAGCGGCCGTCGCCGGTGATCAGCGCGTCGTAGGGGTTGCGGCCGACGCCGCGATACTTGTCGATTTTCGGACGTGCGCGATCGCTCAGGTCGAGCACCCAGATCTCGCCCGCGTCCCACAGCGCGAACACGAAGCGCTGGCCGGGCGCGTCGACCAGGCCGATGACCTTCGAGCGCTTGCCGGCGTCGCCCCAGGTCGCGGCGATGTCGGCCACCGGCTCGAGCGTGTCGGCGTCGAACACCCGGACCCCGCCGGGTTCGTAGTTCGACACCGCGACCAGCCGGCCGTCCTGCGAGATCGCCCCGCCGATGCTGTTGCCCGACTGCAGGCGGCGCGCGGCGATGGTCTTCTCCAGCAGGTCGACCTTGGTCAGCCCGCCGTCGCGGCCGAACACGTAGGCGTACCGCGCGTCGCGCGAATAGACCACCGACGCGTGCGACAGGTCGCCGAGCGCTTCGACCCGGCCGAGGCTCGTGTTGTGCGTGGTTTCGACGATTTGCAGGCTGCCGCTGGCGCGCTCGATCAGCACGCCGAGGTCACCGGTGCCGCGCGCACCGCCATTGGCCGCGGCGACGCACGGACACAGCAGCAACGCGGCGAGCAGCCTCACGGCCGCGCCCCGTCGAGCAGCCGGCGCGCGAGCCAGCGCGCCTCGTCGGCCGACAGCAGGCCGCGCCACGGCGGCATCGCGGTGCCGGGCATGCCGTCGAGAATGATGCGCGAGAGCGTATCCACCGTGTGGCCGGCCAGCCGCGCGGGTTCGAGCGCCGGCCCGAGCCCGCCGCCGAGCGTAAGCCCGTGGCACGAGCCGCAATCCTGCAGCAACAGGTCGGTGAGCGCCTGCTGGCGCGCCGCGCCGGGTTCGGCGGCTGCGCCGGGCGCCGCTGCGCCGGACAGCACCAGCAGCAGGCTAAGCGCGGGCCATGCGAACCGCATCGGGTTCGGCCTCCGCGCCGGCGTCGCATGCCGCCGGCTCGAACCAGTCCAGCGCCGGGCCGAGCGCGACCACGGCGCCGATGATGATCGTGACCGGCGATTCGAAGCCGGCCGCACGGATCGCCGCCGGCAGATCGTTCAGGGTCGCGACGACCTTGCGCTGGGCGGCGGTCGTCGCCGCGTGGATCGCGGCCGCCGGCGTCGACGCCGGCAAGCCGGCGCGCGCGAGCTCGGCGCAGATCGCCGCGAGGTTGTTGAGCCCCATGTAGATCACCAGCGTGCAATCGGGATCGGCGACGCGTTGCCAGTCGACGTTGCGGAAATCGTCGTCGTGCAGGTGGCCGGTCAGCAGGCGCACGCCGTGATTCATGCCGCGGTGGGTCAGCGGGATGCCGGCGTAGCTCGCGCAACCGGCGGCCGCGGTCACGCCCGGCACGACTTCGAACGGGATGCCGTGGCACTCGAGTTCGAGCGCTTCCTCGCCGCCGCGGCCGAAGATGTACGGGTCGCCGCCCTTGAGCCGCACGACGCGGCGCCCGGTCTGCGCGAGGCTGACGAGCATAGCGTTGATCTGCGCCTGCGGCACGCAGTGTTTCCCCGGCGACTTGCCGACCGCGATGCGGCTGACGCCGGGCGGCACGAGGCGCATGATTTCGGCGCTGACGAGGCGGTCG
>JAHEKJ010000028.1 GCA_024638385.1 Gammaproteobacteria bacterium
GGCGCGACGCCGCGGCGCAGCGCGGGCGCGGCGTTCTCGCGCGCCGGCGCATCGAAGGCCTGTAGCTGGCGCAGCCAGTCGACCAGGTCCGGCGGCCGGCCCCCGGCCGTTACCGCCGGGCGGGCGAAGCCCAGCAATTCGATCCAGTGCCGCAGCCGCGGCGCATCGAGCTCGGCGCTGCGCGGCAGCCATTCGAGCAGCCGGGCCAGCGGCGCCGCAATCGCCGCTGCCGCCGGGTCCGCCGCAGTAACGAGGCCGGGCGCGGGCGCCGCCGGCCTGAGTTTTACTGCCTCGGTGACGGCGCGGAGCGGATCGGCACTCGGCGGCAGTGCGGCGGACCGACCGGCGGCGGATGGCGGACGGGAAGTCGGGTTGTCATGCGAATGCTGCGCCGGCGGTGGCGCGGCCGCCGGCGCGAGCGGCGCCGGTGGGCGACTCGACGACGTGGAATTCGAGACGCCCGCGGTAACCGCGGAGCGGGTGCCGCCGGTCGCGATCGTGGCGTCGGGGCGCGTCGGAAGCGGGCGTGGGGATTGCGCCACCGGCGCGGTTGGCGCGCGCTTCGCGGCGGCGATCGGCGATGTCGCCGGATTTTGCTGCGAGTCGATTCCGATCGGTTGCGACGGTCGCTGCGCGATCGTCCCGGCCGTCGTCGGCAGCGGCGGCCGGGCGGCAACCGGCGCCGCCACGGCAGGCCCGCGGGCGACCGGCCGGCGACTCCGGCCCGGCGCTTCCGCCGAGGGCGCCGGCGAAGGAGTTCGCGGTCGCGCGAGTTCGAACAGGCGCAGCAGGCTGTCGGCGTCGCCACTCGCCTGGCGCGGCAACAGATGGCGCAGCAGCGCGCGATAAATCGGCGCGCGCTCGAGCGGGCGCACCTCGATCGAGCGGGTAGCCGGGCGGCGCTCGAGACTCAGCAGTCGACCGCCGGCGGACTCGATGCGCAAAGGCAAGTTGTGAGTCCGTCCGGCGACGCGGATCTCGGTCGCGCGTGGCGACGCGCGCAGGATTTCGGCCAGCACCGGGCGGTCGGCGGGCAACGACCGGGCAAGTCGCGGCACCGCGTCGGCGGCGATCGTTGCCGGCCGCTCGGGCGCCGGCCGGATTCTGAGTACGGGATTCGAGTCGCTGCCTTCGAGCCGGATCAGGATGCGGTCGCCACGCCGCAGATCGAGCCGGTTACGGGTCAGGATCTCGCCGAGTTCGCTGCGCAACAACAGCCGGTCCTTGAGGATGCGAATGACCTCGGCCTCGACGCTGCCGGCCTGCCGCAGGCGGGTCAGCAGATTGCCGACGTCGACGTCGGTGGGGCGGCTATGCGCGAGCGGGCTTAAGCGATCGATGTCCATGTTGGCAATCTCGTTCCACCCCGGGCCGGAAACTGCCGGCCTGGCGGACGCCCGGCTTGCCGCTCGCGGCGGCACGCAGGGTCGGACTCGGGGTGCGGGCGTTGAAAAATTGGCGCCTGACCCCTGTTTCGGCCGCCGGCGGCCGATCTTGAGCCCGTTCGTCCGGGATTGCCCGCGGTTCGGGGAAAAAATCGACAAAAAACCGACGCCGCCGGCCAGAAAAGGCTCGAGTGGTAACTAATTGTTTGAATTGTATAGGTTTTTTATATTGGCACGCATCTGGCATGTCAATTCCCAGATACCTAGCTGAAAAAGGTTTACCGATGGAATTGCCGTCAACCAGCCGACTGCTGGAAAGCGAGAAACCGCTGCCACAACCGCGCGCGCAGGTCATCGCGCTGGATCCGCGCCTCGAGGACCGCGAGCGTGGCGGTCGCAAGTATGTCCGCCTGCTGCAGTTGTCGGACCTGCTGTCGCGCCACCTCGAAGTCGAGCAGATCGTTGCCGCCTTCATGAGCGAAATCGCCGGCAAGGTCGATCATCACGGCTATCGCTTCGTCTGCCGGGATGTCGAATCCCGGATCGAGCACGGCATCACCGACGGGACCCGGGCGAGCTATCGTCTCAAGCTGCAAAACCGGTTTCTCGGCGAACTGACGCTGTTCAGGGCAGGCAACTTCGCCAGCCGCGAGCTGTGCGATCTCGAGGAAACGTTGTGTTGCCTGATTTACCCGCTGAAGAACGCACTGCTCTACCAGATCGCGCTCAAATCGGCCTATCGCGACCCGATTACCGGGCTCAACAACCGCACCTCGATGGAAAAGTATCTGCCGCGCGAAATCGACCTGGCACGGCGCCACCAGCAACCGATGGCGCTGCTGGTCATGGATCTGGACGGCTTCAAGCAGATCAACGACCGGGCCGGCCACGATACTGGCGACCGGGTGCTGCGCGAGACCGCGCGGGTCATCGGCCGGACGGTTCGCAACACCGACCTGGTCTATCGCTACGGCGGCGACGAGTTCGTCGGCGCGCTGGCGCAAACCGATATTCACGGCGCGGTCGACGTCAGCGAGCGCATCCGCAGCAGCATCGAGGCGCTCGACCTCGAGGCGACCGGCGTCGCCGAGCGGGTCCGCGTCAGCATCGGCATCACGCTGGTGCGCCACAACGACGATTTTCTGAGCGCCTTCAAGCGCGCCGACAAGGCCTTGTACCAGGCCAAGCTCAACGGCAAGAACCAGATCATCATTTGCTGACGCGGCGCGCCTCGCGGTCCGGGCCGCCGACCGCGTCGCGCTCGCCGCCGAGGCGCGCCGCGGCGATGGAAACCGGGGAAAAATAGTCTATAAACTAGGGGATATGCGTAGTGACGCTGGAGCCGACGCCTTGTCCGATCGAATTCGACCCATCCCTGCCGGGCCGCGCGAAGACGCCGGCGACTGCGTCGACCCGGATCCGGCGAGGGTTGCCGAACTGCTCGCGCAAATCGGCGTGCTCGGCGAGCGGATCGATGCCGCCGCGCAGCGCTCGGTCGACGCGCTCCGGCAGGCCCGCGCCGAACCCGGCGTCGAAACCTGGAACGGCGCGCTTGCTGAATCCCTGCTCGATCTCGCGGCCCGCATCGAGACCGGGCGGCAACGCCTCGACGCCGCGCTGGCGCAGGACCGGGCGCGACTGCGCGACGCCGCCGGACCGCTCGACGAACCGGCCGCCGATGCGCAGGCGGTGATGGACCCGAGCCGACCGGGAATGATTTAATACGCACACGCAGACATTGAACCAGAGGTAAATTTAATGGGTATAAATACGACGGTATCCGACGGCGGTGAAAAGGTAACCATCGCGGTAGCCGGCAAGTTCGATTTCCAGCTCTACGACGAGTTTCGCGCCTCCTACGCGGACACCGCCGGCAGCGGGGTCGAGTATGTCGTCGACCTGTCCGACACCGACTACCTCGACAGTTCGGCGCTCGGCATGTTGCTGCTGCTGCGCGAACACGCCGGCGGCGAAGCCTCGAAGATCGAAATCAAGCAAGCCTCGCCCGAGGTGCGCAAGATTCTCGACGTCGCCAATTTCGGCAAGCTGTTCAAAATCTGACGTAGCCGGCAATGATCGATTACGCCGAGAAGCGTGATTTTCTGCGCATGCCGATCGATTGCGAGCTGAGCTTCGGACGCCGTGGAGACGACGCACGGCATCAGGGCAAGGTCATCAATCTGAGCAGCAAGGGCATATTGTTCACGTCGAGCGAAGGCTTCGCCGAGGGCGAGCAGCTCGACATCCTGCTGACGCCGAGCAATGCCCTGACGCCGCCGATGGAGGCCGCCGTCGTCGTCAGCCGGGTCACCGACAACGACGCGAGCTTCGAAATCGCCTGCGAGATCGAACGCATCAAGGACGTGAAGTAAGCCCTCAGCCGCGGGCGTAGCGGCGCTCGACGTAGTCTCTCACCAGGCGAATGAATTCGCCGGCAATATCATCTCCCTTCAGGGTCACGGTCTTGCGGCCGTCCTCGTAGACCGGCGCGACCGGTTGTTCACCGGTGCCCGGCAGGCTGATGCCGATGTTCGCGTGCTTGCTTTCGCCGGGGCCGTTGACGACGCATCCCATGACCGCGACTTTCAGCGCCTCGACCCCGGGGTAACGATGTTTCCATTGCGGCATCGCGGCATCGAGTTCCCGCTGGATTTGCTGCGCCAGCACCTGGAAAGTGTCGCTGGTCGTGCGGCCGCAGCCGGGACAGGCGGTTACACTCGGCGTAAACGAGCGCAAACCGAGCGATTGCAGGATCTGTTGCGCGACCTTGACCTCGCGTTCGCGCGCGGCGCCGGGCTCCGGCGTCAACGACACCCGGATCGTGTCGCCGATGCCCTGGTGCAGCAGGATCGCGAGCGCCGCGCTCGACGCGACGACCCCCGGATCGCCCATGCCGGCCTCGGTCAGGCCGAGGTGCAGCGGATAGCGGCAGCGTTCGGCGAGCGTGCGGTAGACGTCGATCAGGTCCGGCACCCGGCTCATCTTGCAGCTGATGACGATGCGGTTCGCCGGCAAACCGATTTCCTCGGCGAAGGCCGCGCTCGACAGCGCCGACTCGACCACGGCCTGGCGGTTGATCGTCGACAGCGACAGCGGTTCGGGCAGGCTCGCGTTCCGATCGAGCAGGTTTGCCAGCACCTGCTGGTCGAGACTGCCCCAGTTGACGCCGATCCGAACCGGCTTGTCGTGGCGGCAGGCGATCTCGATCATTTCGCCGAACTGTGGGTCGCGCTTCCGGCCGCGGCCGACGTTACCGGGATTGATCCGGTACTTGGCCAGCACCCGCGCGCAGGCTTCGTGCTGGCGCAACAGCTTGTGGCCGTTGAAATGAAAATCGCCGACGATCGGCACCCTGTAATCGGCCTCCTCGAGGCGCTCGACGATGCGCGGCACCGCGCGGGCGGCGGCGTCGTTGTTGACCGTAATCCGGACCAGCTCCGAGCCGGCGTCGGCGAGCCGCCGCACCTGCTCGACGGTCGCGTCGATATCGGCGGTGTCGGTATTGGTCATCGACTGCACGACGATCGGCGAATCGCCGCCGAGCGGCACGCCGCCGACGTGCACG
Organism: Gammaproteobacteria bacterium; assembly: GCA_024638385.1. Lineage (GTDB taxonomy): Bacteria > Pseudomonadota > Gammaproteobacteria. The sequence continues at coordinate 4,951 of JAHEKJ010000028.1, forward strand.
GTCAATCTGTCGCGATCTGGGTTCATACATCCGGGCCTTTTCGGGGGCGGTAATGGTAAAGAACTATCCGCCATAGTTAAAGAATTATGCGCGTACGCCGAATACAGGGTCAATCGGCGCCGCCGGCCTCGGCGCGATCCGGGAGACGTCTTGAGCAAACAATCCGATTCCTGTCCGACGCTTGACCGGCTCGCGTTCACGCGCGAGGATTTCGACTACCTGCGCCATTTCGTCGCCGCGGCTACCGGTATCGTTGCCGGCGACGACAAGTACACGCTCTATTACTCGCGCCTCGCGGCGCGCCTGCGGCGTCTCGGGCTGGCCGATTTCCGCGCCTACCGTGACTATCTCAAGCAAAACCCGGAAACCGAGAGTATCGAGCTGGTCAATTCGCTGACGACGAATCTGACCTCGTTCTTTCGCGAGCCGCACCATTTCGATTTCATCCGCGAACAAATCGTTCCGGCACGCCGGCGGGCCGGCGACAAACGCATGCGTATCTGGTCGGCCGGCTGCTCGAGCGGCGAAGAACCCTACTCGATCGCGATTACCCTGCTGCAATCGATCCTCGACATCGCCCACTGGGAGATCGAGATCGTCGCCACCGACATCGACTCGCACGTGCTCGCGAGCGGGGTCGAGGGCATCTACGCGTATGATCGCATCGCGCATCTCGACGCGACCCTGCGCGAGCGCTACTTTCGCCGCGATCCGGCGTCCGACGGAGCGCGCGTCAGCATCTGCGAGGAGGCGCGACGCCTGGTCCAGTTTCGTCACCACAACCTGCTGCATCCGTGGCCGTTCCACCGCCCGTTCGACGTGATCTTTTGCCGCAACGTGGTCATTTACTTCAGCCAGGATACCAAGCGCTGGCTGGTCAACCGTTTCGCCGAGACGCTGGCCGATGGCGGCCACCTGTTCATGGGGCATTCGGAGTCGCTCTACCGGACCAGCGATCGCTTCGATAGCTGCGGCAATACCGTCTACCGGCTGCAAGCCGGGGTCGACGCGCGCGACGGCGCGGGAGGCGCGCCGTGATTCGCGTACTGGTGATCGACGACTCGGCGCTGGTGCGCAAGCTGCTGACGACGATTCTGTCGAGCGACCCGGAGATCGAGGTCGTCGGCACGGCCAACAATCCGCTGATTGCCGCGCAGCAGATCGATCTGCTCGCGCCCCACGTGTTGACCCTCGATGTCGAGATGCCGGAAATGGACGGGATCACCTTTCTCCGCCAGCTGATGGGCGAATCGCCGATGCCGGTGGTGATGATTTCGCATCTGACGACCGCCGGCGCCAACGTCACGCTCGAGGCGCTGGCGCTCGGCGCGGTCGATTTCGTCAGCAAGCCGGGGCCGGAGAATCGCGACAATCTGGTAGCCTATGGCGACGCGGTCGTGCGCAAGGTCAAGGCGGCGGCGAGCGCGAATGTCGCACGCCGGCCCGGCGGCGCCGAGCCGCTGCCGCCACCGCTGCCGATGCGGCTCGCCTCGCCCGGCGCCGCCGGTAACCGTATCGTCGCGATCGGCGCATCGACCGGCGGCACCGAAGCGATCCGCGAGGTGCTCGCGCGCCTGCCCGCGAACTGTCCCGGTATCGTCATCAGCCAGCACATTCCCGGCGCTTTCAGCGCCGCCTTCGCCGAGCGTCTCGACCAGAAGACGAGCCTCGCGGTTTGCGAGGCCGCCGACGGCCAGCCGATACTGCCGGGTCATGCCTACCTCGCGCCGGGCGGCAGGCACCTGCGCGTCGTGCGCAACGGCAGCGGCTATCGCTGCCGGCTCGACGACGGGCCCGAGGTCAATCGGCACAAACCCTCGGTCGACGTGCTGTTCAGATCGGTCGCCGACAGCGTCGGCGTCGGCGCGATCGGCGTGTTGCTGACCGGCATGGGCGACGACGGCGCCGAGGCGCTCGGCCTGATCCAGGCCGCCGGCGCGTTCACGCTGGCGCAGGACGAGGCGTCGAGCGTGGTCTGGGGCATGCCGGGCGAGGCGGTGCGGCGCGGCCATGCCGACGCCGTGCTGCCGCTCGACGCGATCGCCGAAAAAATCGTTGCGCTGGTATCCGACGGGCAGCAAAAGCATTAGAATCCGGGCGCTGTGCCTGCGAAACCCACGTTTGCCGGGATATCGGTCATCGCGTTCGATCTCGACGATACGCTATGGCCTTGCATGCCGACGATCCACCGCGCCGAGGAAGTGCTCTACCGCTGGCTCGAGCGGTATTATCCGCGGATCACCGCGGCCCATGAAATGCCGCAAATCGTCGAATTGCGCCGCGAGTTCAGCCGCCGCGACCCGCGATACGCGATCGACATGACCGCGCTGCGGCGGGAATTCCTGCAAGATCTGGGTCATCGGCACGGTTACGACGGCGACGAGGTGGCCGCGAGCGGTTTCGAGGTATTCTTCGCCGCGCGCCAGCAGGTCGAATTCTACGACGACGTGATGCCGAGCCTCGAGCGCCTGCGGCTGCGCTACCGACTCGGCGCGATCAGCAATGGCAACGCCAGCATCGAACACGTCGGCCTCGGCCACCTGATCGAGCACGCGATCAGCGCCGGCGACGTGCAGATCGCCAAGCCCGATCCCGGAATCTACCATCACCTGGCCGAGCGCTTCGCCGCCGACCCCGCGCAAATCCTCTACGTCGGTGATCACCCCGAGTACGACGTGCACGGTTCGCGCGAGGCGGGCCTGCGCGCGATCTGGATCAACCGAGAGGGCCTGGCGTGGCCGGGCGAACTGCCGGCGCCGGAGCACGAGGTCGGCGACTTGCGCGAGCTCGAGGTCTTGCTCAGCGACTGAGCATCTCGCGCATGCGACGCTCGACCTTTGCCGCCAGCAGCGGCTGCGCGAGCGCGGTCGGATGAATCCCGTCGGCCTGCATCAGCGCCGGGTCGCTGCCGCCGACGCCCTCGAGAAAGCGCGGCAGGTAATCGATTTCGAACTCGGCCGCGATCTGGTCGAAGACCTGTTGAAAGCGCTGGTTGTAGGCCGCGCCGAAATTCGGCGGCATGCGTACGCCGATCATCAATACCCTGATCTGGCGCGCGAGCGCGAGCGTAACCATGTCGCGCAGGTTGGCCGTCGACTGGGCGAAATCGAGCCCGCGCAAACCGTCGTTGCCGCCGAGCTCGATGATCAGGTGCGTCGGCTGGTGCGCGTCGAGCAGGCCGGGCAGGCGCTGCGCGCCGCCGAAGGTCGTCTCGCCGCTGATACTCGCGTTGACGACGGTTGTGTCGGGATGAGTCGCCCTTATATTGTTCGTGAACAAATGCGGCCAGCCCTCCTCGACGCGAATATTGTGGGCGGCGCTCAGGCTGTCCCCTAGAATCAGGATGCGCGCCGGACGGTCGTTGGCCCCGGCCGTTGCACAGCACAGCACGAAAAGGACAATGGTGGAAAACAATCTCTGCATAGCGTTGAACGAGGTCGGCAAGACGGTAGACACCCCGGAAGGCGAACTCGATATATTGAAGCGTATTTCGCTCGACGTAAAGTATCGCGAAGCGGTCGTGATCAAGGGCGCGTCGGGATCGGGCAAGACCACCTTGCTCGGCCTGATGGCGGGCCTGGATACCGCGAGCCGCGGCGAGGTCGCGCTGTTCGGCGAAACCCTGAACGGCAAGAACGAGGAGCAGCGCTCGGCGCTGCGCGCCGGCAAGGTCGGCTTCGTGTTCCAGTCTTTCCACCTGGTGCAGGGCGCCACCGCGCTGCAAAACGTCATGCTGCCGCTCGAGCTGGCGGGCGCCGGCGACGCGCGCGAGCGCGCGCGCGAATCGCTCGACTCGGTCGGCCTCGAACGCAAGCAGTCGACCCGGGTCGAGCACCTGTCGGGCGGCGAGCAGCAACGCGTCGCGATCGCGCGCGCCTTCGCCGTCAACCCGACCGTGCTGTTCGCCGACGAGCCGACCGGAAATCTCGATGTCGACACCGGCCACCAGATCGCCGACCTGATGTTTCACCTGCGCGATCGGGCCGGCACCACGCTGGTGCTGGTGACCCACGAAACCGAACTGCTGGAACGCGGCGATCGCCAGATCCTGATCGAGTCCGGCAGTCTCGTGGCGGCCTGAAGCATGGCGTTCGAACGCGCGCGGATTCACGCCTACGGGCTGATGTTCGTCGCCACCGCGATCACGGTCGGCATCGTCGCCGCGAGCCAGCTCGTCACCGATCGCATCGAGCTGCTCCTCGACCGGCAGGCGAGCGAGCTGATCGCCGCCGATCTGGTGATTTCTTCGGGCCGGGAATTCGACGACGAATACCCTGAGCGCGCACGCTCGGAAGGCCTCGTCGTCAGCGCGAGCGCGAGCCTGCGCACCGCGATCTTCGTCGGCAACGAGCCCGAGCTGGTCGCGCTCAAGGCGGTCGACGCGAGGTATCCGCTGCGCGGCCGGCTGGAGCGCGCGGCCGACCTGACCGGCGCGCGCGACGCCGCCGCGGGCGGCCCCGCGCGCGGCGAAGTCTGGGTCGACACCAAGCTCGCGCAACTGGTCGGCGAATCGCTGACGCTCGGCGAGCGCGATTTCGACGTCCGCTGGCTGCTGACCTACGAGCCCGACCGCGGCGGCGCGATCTTCAACCTCGCGCCGCGCGTGCTGATGCATCTCGACGACCTGCCGTCGACCGGTCTCGTCGTGCCCGGCAGCCGCGTGAGTTATCGCCTGATGTTCGCCGGCGAAGCCGATGACGTCGCCCGCTTCAAGCAATGGTTGCTGGCCGAGCTGGCGCCCGGCGAAGAACTCCAGGATCTCGAAAACGCGCGGCCAGAGATGCGCCGCGCGCTCGAGCAGACCCGCAAGTTCTTCGCCCTGGCAATCGTCCTGACGCTGATCATCGCGATGGCGGCGATCGCGATCACCGCCCGCTATACCGCGATTCGCGAGGCGCCGAAGATCGCGATGCTGCGCGCTTTCGGGGCCTCGCAGCGAGGCCTGCTGGTTTATTACCTGCGCCAGCTCGGCGGTCTCTGGGTCGCGGCGTCGGTGCTCGGACTCGTCGTCGGCGCGCTGACCCAGTTGCCGCTGCAGTGGGTGCTCGACGGCTGGTTCGGCAAGGCGTTGCCGCAAGTCTACAGCGCCCGTCCGCTGTTCGTCGCGGCGCTGGTCGGGCTGCTCGCGCTGGCCGGTTTCTCGCTGCCGTACCTGGCGAACGCAACCGCGACGCCGCCGATGCAGGTGTTGCGCACGTCGGTCGAGCGGCGCTCGTGGCGGCGCGGCCTGCTGGTCTCGGCGAGCGCGGTGGCGGCGGTCTTCGGCGTGCTGATGCTGTTGATGCAAAGCTCGCTGCTGGCGGTCGCGACGCTGGCGCTGATCCTGGCCTGCACCTTGTTGCTGCCGCTGGCCCTGTTGCTGATGGTGCGCCTGTTGCTGGCCTCGTCGCGGCGTCGATTCTGGTTGCGGCAATACCTGCTGACCCGGCTGACGGCGAGTTCGCGCGGTGCCATCTACGTGATGTCGGGGTTCAGCCTGGTACTGATCGCGATACTGCTGATCGCGGTGGTCAAGGACGAGCTGCTCGGCGCCTGGCAAACGCAGTTGCCCGACGACATTCCGAATTACTTCCTGATCAATATCCGCAGCCAGGACGTCGCCGCGATCGAGACTTTTCTGCGCGAGCGGCGGATCGAATCGTCGCCGCCGTACGCGCTCGTGCGCGGGCGCCTGGCGCAGATCAACGGCATGCCGGTCGACGCGATCGACTTCGCCGATCCGCGCGCGTCGAACACGATCCGGCATACCTTCAACGTGACTTACACGACCCGCTTGCCGGACCAGAACGAAATCGTCGCCGGCGAGTGGCTCGCGGCGGCGCCGGACCGGCCGCAGCTGTCGGTCGAGGAGGGTATGGCCAGCCGGCTCGGCCTCGGTCTCGGCGACGAATTGACGATGACGGTCGGCAGCCAGACGCTGCGCGCGCCGATCACCAGCATCCGCAGCGTCGTCTGGGAAAACTTCAAGCCGAACTTTTTCATCATCGCCAACCCGCAGCTGATCGGCGATTTTCCGCAGACCTGGCTGCTGTCGGCGCTGATCCGCGAACCCGACAGGGCCGAGCTGAAACTCCTGCTCAAGCGCTTTCCGTCGGTGACCCTGCTCGACGTGACCGAGTTGATGGCGCGCGTGCGCGCGATCGTCGACCGGGCCGGGGCCGCGATACAGTTCTTCTTCCTGTTCGCGCTGGCGTCGGCGCTGATCGTGTTGCTGGCGGCGATCCAGACCGGGCGCCACGACCGCGAGGTCGAGTCCTCGCTGCTGCGCGCGCTCGGCGCGCATACGCGCCAGCTCTACCGCGTCCACGTGCTCGAATTCACGCTGATGGGCGCGTTGATCGGCGTCTTTTCGGCGGCCATCGCGAGCGTGGCGGGCTGGGCCATCAGCCGCTATTTCTTCGACATGGACTACGGGTTCTCGCTCGCGGTCTGGGGTTACGGACTGGTTTCGGCCTGCGCCGTGCTGACCATCGCCGGGACATGGGTCAGCCGCCGGGTTTATAATGTTTCGCCGATGAAGATACTTCGCTCCTGACGCCAGGCCGTTGCCGGATCAACGCCACAAATCCTTCGTCGCCGCGGTCGAGCGGCGCATCGGCTGGGACGATGCGATCGAACGCGCGCTGGCATACGCCGAAGACGCCGAGCCGAACGGCAAGAACTTGCCGACGAGCATCGACGTCGCGCGCCGCGCGGTCGAGATGGGCAGCGATCGTGACACCGTCGTCGCGACGCTGCTGAGCGCCCGCGGACTGCGCCCACGGCTCGATCCGGAGCGTATCGAGCAGGAGTTCGGCCACACGGTCGCGGAATTGACCCGCGGCGTGATCCGGCTCAACACGCTGAAAGAGGGTGGCCACGCGCGCATCGACAGCCCCGAGCAGGCGGAAAAACTGCGCCGCCTGCTGATGGCGATCATCAGCGACGCGCGGGTCATGCTGATCAAGCTCTGCTACCGCGTCGAACGCCTGCGCCTGGTGCGCCACGACGACTTCGATACCCGCCGGCTGATCGCGCAGGAAACCCTCGATATTTACGCGCCGCTGGCCAATCGTCTCGGCATGGGCCTGCTCAAGTGGGAACTCGAGGACCTCGCGTTTCGCGTGCTCGAACCGCAGGTCTACAAGCGTATCGCCAAATTGCTCGAGGAAAAGCGCAGCGAGCGCGAAATCTTCATCGAGGATTTCACCGGCCGGCTGCGGCGATTGCTGGCGGAGCAGGATGTCGACGCCGACGTGCAGGGCCGGGCCAAGCACATCGTCAGCATCTGGCGCAAGATGCAGCGCAAGCAGCTCGAGTTCCACGAATTGTTCGACGTGCGCGCGGTGCGCGTACTGGTCGGCTCGGTGGCCGACTGCTACGCCGCGCTCGGCGTCGTGCACACGACCTGGCAGCACATACCCAAGGAATTCGACGACTATATCGCCAACCCCAAGGACAACGGTTACCAGTCGCTGCATACCGCGGTCGTGACCGACGACGGCAAGGTTGTCGAGGTGCAAATCCGCAGCCGCGAAATGCACGACAAGTCCGAACTCGGCGTTGCCTCGCACTGGCGCTACAAGGAGGGCGGCCGCCTCGACCAGCGCATGGAAAACAGCATCGCGCAGATGCGCGACCTGCTGCAGGGCAGTGCCGCCGATGTCAGCGACGCGATGTCCGAGATCTCGACCGAGCTGTCGAGCGACCGGGTCTACGTGTTCACGCCGAAAGGGCAGGTCATCGATATCCCGCGGGGTGGCACGCCGCTCGACTTTGCCTACAGCATCCATTCCGAGGTCGGCCACCGCTGCCGCGGCGCCAAGGTCAACGGCCGCATCGTCAATCTGACCGCCGAATTGCACACCGGCGACGAGGTCGAGATCCTGACCACGAAGGAAAGTCGCCCGAGCCGCGACTGGATGAACAAGAACCTCGGATTCATCAAGTCGGCGAGTGCTCGCTCCAAGGTTCGCAACTGGTTCAACCACCAGGATTTCGAGCAAAACCTGCTCGACGGCAAGGCGATCTACGACCGCACCCTGGCCAAGTTCTCGCTTCACGGCGTCAACCTGAAAGCCCTCGCCGCGCACTTCAAGCGCACCGAGGTCGAGCAGTTTTTCGCCGACATCGGCCGCGGCCTGATCACGCCGGCGCAGATTCTCGGCTTCCTGCAGGCCGAACCGCAGCAGGACCCGTTCAGGAAGGTCAAGAAAACGCCGCAGGCGCCGGCATCGAAGGACCAGGTCACGATCCAGGGGGTCGGCAATCTGATGACCCAGTTCGGCCGTTGCTGCAAACCGGTGCCCGGCGACGAAATCATCGGCTTCATCACCGTCAACAGCGGCATCACGATTCACCGGCGCGACTGTTCGAATATCCTGTCGCTGCCGGAGAGCAAGCGCCAGCGCCTGATCGAGGTCGACTGGGGGCAGCGCCCGGATTCGGTCTACCCGGTCGAGATCAGCCTGACGGCTTACCAGCGCACCGGGCTGATGCAGGACGTCAGCACGATTCTCGCCAACCTCAAGGTTAACCTGCTCAACATCAATTCGAACACCAACCGGGACGAGCAAATGGTCTACACTCGACTGACCGTCGAAATTCACGGCGTCGACGATCTCGTCAGCATCATCGACAAGCTGTCGCAGGTGCCGAACGTACAGGACGTCAAGCGCGTCGCCTGAGCGGCGCCTGATCGAAGCCGGCCAAACCGACATGGTAAAACCCAGCGACAACCCGTTCCGCGATCGAATGTCACCTACGGACCCCGCATCCGGGCCGGTGGCGGCGCCGATGGCAGGCGCATATGAAATCGACCGGCGTTTCTGCATCGCCCCGATGATGGATTACTCCGACCGGCACAGTCGCTATTTCCTGCGCCTGTTCTCGCCGCGCATCCTGCTCTATACCGAGATGATCAACGTGCACGCGGTGCTCGAAGGCGAGCGCGAGCGCGTGCTCGGTTTCAGCGCCGAAGAGCATCCGCTGGCGGTGCAACTCGGCGGCTCCGACCCCGAGCATCTGCAGCGCGCCGCGCGCATCTGCGCCGATTTCGGCTACGACGAAATCAACCTGAATTGTGGTTGTCCGAGTGACCGGGTGCAGTCGGGCAGCTTTGGCGCCTGCCTGATGCGGGACCCCGCGCGCGTCGCCGACTGCGTGCTGGCAATGCGCGCCGCGAGCCCGCTGCCGGTGACGGTCAAGCACCGCCTCGGCATCGACGACGATGACGATTACGATCGCTTCGCCGCGTTCGCCGCGGCGCAGCTCGACGCCGGCGCCGAGGCACTGATCGTACATGCCCGCAACGCCTGGCTCGATGGCCTGAGTCCGAAACAGAACCGCGAGATTCCGCCGCTCAAGTACGACTGGGTCTATCGCCTGAAGCGCGATTTTCCGGACCGCGAGATCGTCGTCAACGGCGGCATCCGCTCGCTCGACGAGTGCCGCGAGCACCTGCGCCGGGTCGACGGCGTGATGCTGGGCCGCGAACCTTACCAGAATCCTTTCGTGCTGCACGACGTCGACCGGATCGTTTTCGGCGATGTCGATGCCGAGCCGCCGAGCCGGATCGATATCCTGCATCGCGCCTATCCGTACATCGAGCGCCAGCTCGAGCTCGGCCAGCCGCTGTCGCGCATGGCGCGACACCTGCTCGGCCTGTTTCACGGCGAGCCTAACGCGCGCCGCTGGCGGCGTTACCTGAGCGAGCACGCGCATCGCCAGTCGGCGGGCATCGAAATCCTGCGCGAGGCCGAGAGGCTGGTCGGCTAGATACCATGGTCCCGCGCAAGTTTCGCTACCTGATCCTGCTGCTGATTCTGCTGTTTGTCGCGGTCAACGAGGCCCTGTTGCGGCTGCGCACGACCAGCTGGGACGCGCCGCTGTGGGTGCGGATTTACGCGGTCAACGGCGATGGCCGCAGCGCAACCCAGGCCTACATCGCGCGCCTGGGCGCGGAGCACTTCGATCCGATCGAGCGATTCGTCAACCGCGAAGCCGGGCGTTACGGCATTGCCATCGACGCGATCGACGTCAAATATGGCGGCGAACTCGAATCGCGGCCGCCGCAGCCGCCGTCGGGCGACAGCATTCTCGAAAACGTCTGGTGGAGCCTGAAATTTCGCGCCTGGGCCTGGCGCCGCGCCTGGGGTCGCGACGAGGGCGACATCGAGCTGTTTGTCAGCTACTTCGACACCGCAACCACGCAGGCGCTGCGTCACTCGGTCGGCTTGCAGGGCGGGCTGATCGGCATCATCAACGCGTTTGCCGATCCCGGCTATCGCGGGTCCAACCGGGTCGTGATCACACACGAGCTGATGCATACGCTCGGAGCGACCGACAAATACGGGCCGGATAACCTGCCGCTGCTACCGCAGGGTTACGCCGACCCGCTGCAGGTGCCGCTATATCCGCAGCGCCGGGCCGAAATCATGGGCGGCCGCATTCCGCTGTCGCCGACCCAGGTGCGCATGCCCGAATCCCTGCGCGAAGTCACGATCGGCATCTATACCGCGGCCGAAATCAACTGGCCGGTCGGCGCCGAGTGACCCGCCGGGTCTCGCGCAAGTCGCCTAGCGCAGTCGCAGATAGACGTAGCTGGCGCCGTCGGCGCCGTCGCGGGGTTGTGCCGGGCACCAGGCCAGTACGTCGCCGCGCTCGGCAAGCCGGCGGTGCACCAGCGGCCGCAACACCGCCTCGCCGGCCGAGCGGTAACCGCGGCCGTGGACGACGATGAGCATGCGCTTGCCCGCGGCGCGGGCGCGCTCGAGGAATGCGTCGAGCGCGTCGACGGCATCGACGCGACGATAGCCGTGCAGGTCGAGGCTGGCTTCGGGGCGAATCAGCCCCTGGCGGATACGGCGCTGCAGTTTTTTCTGCAGCCCGGCATCGAAGTAAACCGCCGACGCCGCGATCGTTTCCGGGGCGGCGGGCGGCGGATGGCGATAGTCGGACGGCGGGTGGCGCAGCGGGTTCTGCGGTTTGCGCGCGCGCTGCGCGTAGACGTTGACCCGGTCGTGTTCGAGGCGCTTGACGCCGGGCATCATGCGGGAAAAATCGTCGTCCTGGTCGTCGCTCATGGGGCACCCGGCCGATCGCAAAAAAGATTAATATTAGCCGATAACCAGGTCCACGCTTAAGCCAAATCGGATAGAATCGCATCCCGATGCACATATTGATAACCAATGACGACGGCTATCTCTCGCCGGGTATCCGGATTCTCGCCGAGGAGCTCGGCGGCGTCGCCGAAATCTCGGTCGTCGCGCCCGACCGCAACAAGAGCGGCGCGAGCAATTCCCTGACGCTGATGCGACCGCTGCGGGTCGAGCGGGCCGACAACGGCTTCTTTTACATCGACGGCACGCCGACCGACTGCGTGCACCTGGCGTTGTCGGGGCTGCTCGACGCGGCCCCCGACATGGTCGTCTCGGGTATCAACAACGGGCCGAATCTCGGCGACGACGTGCTCTATTCGGGCACCGTTGCAGGGGCGATGGAGGGCCGTTACCTCGGCTTGCCGGCGATCGCGGTCTCGCTGGTCGGCAAGCCGGCCAACCATTTCGACACCGCGGCGCAAATCACGCGACGCCTGATCGCACATCTCGAGCGTAACCCGCTGCCCGACGACACGCTGCTCAATGTCAACGTGCCCGATCTGCCGGCAAACGAGATAGTTTCGCTCGACGCGACCCGGCTCGGCTTTCGTCACAAGGCCGAATCGATGGTTCGGCAATCCGACCCCTACGGCCGCCCGGTCTACTGGATCGGCCCGGCCGGCGAGGCGCAGGACGCGGGGCCGGGTACCGATTTCCACGCGGTCGCGCACGGCAGCGCATCGATAACGCCGATGCAGATCGACCTGACGCGGCATCGCGGCATCGAGCCGTTGCAGCGCTGGCTGAAGTCGCTGTGAACCTCGACGAACGCAAGCACAAGGGTATCGGTATGACGTCGCAGCGCACCCGCGACCGCCTGATCGAGCGCCTGCGTCAACAGGGCATCCAGAACAGCCAGGTGCTCGACGTCCTGCGCCGCGTACCGCGCCACCTGTTTGTCGACGAAGCCCTGGCGCACCGCGCCTACGAGGACAATGCGTTGCCGATCGGTTACGGGCAGACGATTTCGCAGCCGTTCATCGTCGCGCTGATGTCGCAGCTGTCGCTCGGCGACGGCGCGGCCAACTCGGTGCTCGAAATCGGTACCGGTTGCGGCTACCAGACCGCCGTGCTGGCGAGCCTGTTTCCGCAGGTCTACAGCGTCGAGCGCATCGAGGCGCTCTACCAGCAAGCCCGCCAGCGTCTTGCCGAGCTCGAAATCTACAACGTGCAGTTGCGCCATACCGACGGTAACGAGGGCTGGCCCAACCCCAGTTATCGCTTCGACCGGATTTTAATGACCGCTGCCTGCAGCGAAGTTCCGGAAGCCCTGCTAGCCCAGCTCGCGCCCGGCGGCAGCATGATCTTTCCGTTTGCCGACGGTGTCGAGCAAACGCTGACCCGGATCACGCGCGACGGCGACGAGTTGCTCGCCGAATCGCTCGAGAAGGTCGTATTCGTGCCGTTGTTGCCGGGACTCGCCTAGTGCGAATGTTCGAATCTCTCTATCACGGCGTGATCCGCTTTTCGCGCCGGCAGGACGCCCCCTATTATCTGTCGCTGCTCAGTTTCGTCGAGTCTTTCATCCTGCCGTTTCCGCCCCCGGACGTGATGCTCGCGCCGATGGCGGTCGCGCAGCCGACTCGGGCCATGCGCTTCGCCGCGCTGACCCTCACGTTTTCGGTGCTCGGCGGGCTGGTCGGTTACCTGATCGGCGCGTTCCTGTTCGACCTTGCCGCGCCTTACATCGGCGCCTGGGGTTACCAGCCGGCCTTCGATACCGCGACCGGCTGGTTCGAGCAATGGGGATTCTGGGCGGTGATGGTGGCGGGCTTTTCGCCGGTGCCGTACAAGATCTTCACGATCGCGGCGGGCGTGCTGCAACTCGCATTGATCCCGTTCGTGCTGGCTTCGATCATCGGCCGCGGCGCGCGGTTCTTTCTCGTCGCGTGGTGCCTCGCGCGCTTCGGGCCGGCGATCGAGCGCAAGTTGATGCGCTACATCGAGCAGATCGGCTGGGCCATCGTCGGCGCGCTGCTGATCGCCATTGTCGTCTACTCGTTGTGAGCGCGACGGGACGCCGCATTCGCAGACTGTGCACGCTGCTGCTCGTGCCGCTGCTCGTCGCCGCCTGCGTGACGATCAATCCGCCGACCAAGGTCTACCGCGGCCCCGGCTGGTACACGGTCAAGCCGAGCGATACGCTCTACTCGATCGCGTGGCGCTACGGTCTCGACTACAAGGAGCTGGCGCGCTGGAACGGCGTCGACGTCGCCGCGCCGATCTATCCCGGTCAGCGCTTGCGCCTGGTCAGGCCTGCCGGCAGCGTGACCGCGACGACCGCCCCGTCGCCGCCGCCGGCCGCTGCCACGGGGGCCGGCGGCGCGACCACCCGGTCCGGAGCGCAGGACGCCGATCCGGCACGCTGGTTGTGGCCGACCGGCGGCCGACTGCTCAGCACCTTCCTGGCTTCGGATATCGGTCGTCGGGGTATCGACATCGGCGGTACGCTCGGCCAGGACGTGCGCGCGGTAGCCGACGGGCGAGTGGTCTATAGTGGCAATGGTTTGGCCGGTTATGGTAATCTGATCATTATCAAGCATAGCGATATTTATCTCAGCGCCTATGCCCATTGTCAGGAACGTCTGGTGCAGGAAGGCAACACGGTGAAGGCTGGCACGGTCGTTGCCAGGATGGGCCAGAAAGACGAAACGGCGAAGCTGTATTTCGAAATCAGGCGGAATGGCAAGCCCGTAGATCCACTGAAGTATTTACCCAAGCGATGAAGGAACCCCTGGATGGCAAAGTCTAACGATACGACGTTGATCGAAGACACCGAAATACCCGCGGAAGACCTCGTCGAGGACTTGCTTGACGAAGAGGAAACCACCGCCATCGAAGTCAGCGATGACGACAGCGATACCGATAGCGACGACGGCGACGCGCATGCCGTAATCGCCGAGGATAGCGACGACGACGAGGATGACGAAATAACCCAGGCGCAGAAGTTCATCGAGCGTCGCAAGGAAGCCGACCGCCGCAAGGTCACGTCCCGCCGGGCGTCGGATGCCGACCCGACGCGGCTGTACCTTAAAGAGATCGAAGTCTCGCCGCTGTTGACCGCGGAAGAAGAAGTCTATTATTCGCGTCTCGCGCTGAAGGGCGATACCGCCGCGCGCGACAAGATGATCGAATGCAACCTGCGCCTCGTGGTCAAGATCGCGCGCCGCTACATGAACCGCGGGCTCGCGCTGCTCGACCTGATCGAGGAAGGCAATCTCGGCCTCATCCGCGCGGTCGAGAAGTTCGATCCCGAACGCGGCTTCCGCTTCTCGACCTACGCGACCTGGTGGATCCGTCAGACCATCGAGCGCGGGCTGATGAACCAGACGCGCACGATCCGACTGCCTATTCACGTCATCAAGGAGCTCAACACCTACCTGCGCGCGGCGCGCAAGCTGACCCAGGAACTGAACCGCGAGGCGACCGCCGAAGACGTTGCCAGGCTGCTGAAAAAACCGGTCAAGGATGTCGAAAAGATGTTCAAGCTGGCCGATCGCGTGTCGTCGTTCGACATCCCGATGGGCGGCGACGGCGAGCGGCCGCTGCTCGACGTCATCCCCGACGACAGCAACGCCGACCCGTCGAGCATCCTGCAGGACGAGACCGTAATTCAGCATCTCGACAACTGGCTCGACGAACTCGACGAGAAGCAGCGCGACGTGGTCGTGCGTCGCTTCGGCCTGCGCAACCATCCGCGCGGCACGCTCGAGGAGGTCGGGCTCGAGCTCGGCGTGACCCGCGAGCGCGTGCGCCAGATCCAGATGGACGCGCTGCGCAAGCTTCGCCGCATCCTCGAGCACAGTGGCTACTCGCGCGAAAACATAATCGAGTAGTTAATCGAAGCCCCGTTCGTGCACGATCGGGGACAGACCAATAATTGCCTCATTAACCCGACGCTCGCGCGAGCGCAAAGCAATTATTGCTCTGTCCCCCTTGCCACAGCGAATGCAGCCCCGCCGCCGGGCGAGCAACGGGGTTTCACTGATCTGCTGCGTAGACGCCGCACGAGCGGGGTGCCGTTAGGCAAATCGTGCAAGAACCTGGCTGCATTCGCTGGCTTCGTGGGGGACAGAGCAGAAATGGCCTCGCGTGCGCGGAAGGCCGCAAGATCGTCATGCCATTTCTGGTCTGTCCCCGATCTTGCGGTCTCGTCTTATTGCTAGCTTTCCGGATCCAGAATGATCGCGGCGACGACCGCGCGGTCCTCGGCAACCAGAATATTGAAGGTCCGGCAGAGCGCGCCATTGTCCATGACCTCGAGACCGATACCGCGTTCGCCGAAGTGCGCGAATATCTTCGCGTCGGGAAAACGCTGACGCTCGCCGGTGCCGAGCAGGACGACCGCCGGTTGCTGTTCGAGAATCGGCTGCAGGCTGTCGACATCGAGCTGGGCGAGCGATTTCACCGGCCACGGGCAGTTCAGACGATCGGCCGACAGCAGCAGGCTTTGCCGATAAACCTGCCCGCTGACCGTGATGGTTGCGGCGCTGTAGGCGGTAATGCGGTAACGGCTGGTGGCGATGTCTTCGGCGAGCGGCATGAGCGGCAGGATAGTTTAATTGCGACGGCCGATCAAACCGGTCGCGCGGCGCCCGGGGACGCGGTTGACAGTGGCTGGGACATTGCATAATGTGGCGCGCTGGTCGGCTCACGGCCGAGGCACGGGAGGTAGATTTGAAACCGGTCAAACTGGGTTTGTTGGGCGTGGGCACGGTCGGCGCCAGTACCGCGCTGGTGTTGAAGAACAACGCCGCCGAAATCGCGCGCCGCGCAGGTCGCCAAATCCAGATCATCCAGGCCGCGCGCCGGTCTCCCGCCAGCGGCATGCCCGACGGTTGCGGCGACATCAGCCTGACCGGCGATCCCTTCGAGGTCGTCGACAATCCCGAGATCGACGTCGTCATCGAGCTCATCGGCGGTTACCAACCGGCGCGCGAGCTGGTCCTGCGCGCGATCGAGCTCGGCAAGCACGTCGTCACCGCGAACAAAGCGCTGATCGCGCTCCACGGCAACGAGATTTTCGCCGCCGCCCAGGAAAAGGGCGTCAACGTCGTGTTCGAGGCCGCGGTCGCCGGCGGCATCCCGATCATCAAGTCGATCCGCGAGGGTCTTGCCGGCAACCACATCGAGTGGCTGGCCGGTATCATCAACGGCACCGGCAATTTCATTCTGACCGAAATGCGTGACAAGGGACGCGATTTCGATGACGTGCTGCGCGAAGCCCAGGCGCTCGGCTACGCCGAGGCCGACCCGACCTTCGACGTCGAGGGCATCGACGCCGCGCACAAGCTCTGCATCCTGTCGTCGATCGCGTTCGGCATTCCGCTGCAATTCGACGCGGTCTACACCGAGGGCATCGCGGGCATCTCGACCGAGGACGTGGTGTATGCCGGCGAACTCGGCTATCGCATCAAGCATCTCGGCGTCGCGCGGCGTACCGGGCAGGGCATCGAGATGCGCGTGCACCCGACGCTGATCCCGGAAAAACGCCTGATCGCGAACGTCGACGGCGTCATGAACGCGGTGCTGGTGCAGGCCGACAAGCTCGGCCCGTCGCTGTATTACGGCGCCGGGGCCGGCGCCGATCCGACCGCGTCGGCGGTGGTCGCCGACATCATCGACGTCGCGCGCACGATTACGACCGACGCGCAGAACCGGGTGCCGCACCTGGCCTTCCAGCCCGACCAGATCGTCGACATCCCGATCCTGCCGATCACCGAGGTGCACACGGCCTATTACCTGCGCATGCGCGTCGACGACCGGCCCGGCGTCATGGCCGAGATCACGCGCATCATGGGCGACCAGCACATCTCGATCGAGGCGATTTTGCAAAAGGAGCCCGAGACCGGCGTCACTCGCGCGACAATCATCATGCTGACGCAGAAAATCCGCGAGCAGCAAATGGTCGAGGCGATCGACGCGATCGCCCGCCTCGACGTCGTCCACGGCGACGTGCATCGCATTCGCGTCGAAACCCTCGATGGCGACTGAGCCCGGCACGGTCGCGCTGGATCTCCCGATCACGCCGCTGCGGCCAGCCGATCTGCCGGCGCTGGAGGACTTGCTGCGCGCGCACGGCCTGCCGGCCGACGATTGCCGCGAGCAGCTCGCCCACTTCCAGGCCATTTACGACGACGATCGACTAGTTGCAGCCGGCGGGCTCGAACCGGCCGGCGACGCCGCGCTGCTGCGCTCGATCGTGGTCGTGCCGGAGCGACGCTCGCACGGGCTCGGCCGCCGGCTGACCGAATACCTGCTGGCGCAAGCCCGCGCCGACGGCGCCGGCACGATTTATCTATTGACCGAGTCCGCGGCGGACTACTTCGTCCGTCTCGGCTTCGCGCCGACGCCACGCGACGCGGTGCCGCCGGCCATTGCCGCGACCCGGCAATTCGCCAGCCTCTGTCCCGACACGGCGGTTTGCCTGGCGCTGCAGCTGGACACGAATTGAGCGCGGACGCGCGCTGCCCGCCGGGCCCCGGCTTCGTCGAATTCGTCTTTTTAATGGCGTTGATCATCTCGCTGATCGCATTGTCGATCGACGCGATGCTGCCGGCGCTGCCGGCGATCGTCAGCGACCTCGACGTCGCTCGCGTCAACGATGGCCAGTATGTCATCACGATGCTGTTTGCCGGCATGGGCCTCGGGCAGATTCTGTTCGGGCCGCTGTCGGATGCCGTCGGCCGACGCGCGTCGATGCTGCTCGGCTTCGTCATCTTCGCGGTCGGCTGCGTTTTCGCGCTGACCGCAACCAGCTTCGCAACGATGCTGCTGGGCCGCTTCCTGCAAGGTCTCGGCGCGTCCGGGCCGCGCATCATCACGATCGCGCTGGTGCGTGATATTTACAAGGGACGCGAGATGGCGCGGGTCATGTCGTTCATCATGACCATCTTCATCCTGGTGCCGGTGCTCGCGCCGGCGCTCGGCCAGTTGATTATCGCTTTCGTGAGCTGGCGCTACATCTTCGGCCTGTTCCTGCTGCTGGTACTCGTCGTCGCACCATGGTTTTACCTGCGTCAGCCCGAGACGCTGCCGCCGGAACGCCGTAGTTCGATGTCGCCGCCGCGGCTGCTGATCGATACCGCCGCGATCCTGCGAATCCGGGTAACCCTCGGCTATACCCTGACGATGGGCTGCATCTTCGGCGCGTTCATCGCCTATCTGAGTACCTCGCAGCAAATCTTCCAGGTACAGTACGGTCTCGGCGCGCTGTTCCCGCTTTACTTCGGAATTCTCGCCTGTGCGATCGGCGGCGCATCGCTCGTCAATGCGCGGCTGGTCATGCGCTTCGGCATGCGGCGCCTGTCGCGAATCGCGCTGGTTTCGATTTGCGGGCTGTCGCTTGCGGCCTACGCGATCGCGAAGCCGTACGCGGGCCACCCGCCGCTGGCCCTGCTGATGGCCTACCTGCTGCCGCTGTTCTTCTGCTTCGGCATACTCTTCGGCAATCTGAACGCGCTCGCGATGGAGCCGCTCGGCCACGTCGCCGGCCTCGGTTCGGCCGTCGTCGGGACGATATCGACGCTGCTCTCGGTGGCGTTCGGCGTCGTCGCCGCCGACGCTTACGACAATACCGTGCTGCCGCTGATCATCGGCTTCGGTTTGCTCGGCTTCGGCGGGCTCCTGATCGCGCTCTGGACCGAGCACGGCGCGCCGGCCGAGGCCTGAGTTCAGGCGCCGAGAAAGTCGAGTATTCGCGCCTCGATATCGCCGGGGGCGACGATCTCGGGATGCGCGACCGGTCGGTCGAACAGGTTCGCGATCGCGGCCGGGATCCCGATACCGGCGGCGTCGGCGATCGCGCGCAGCGCGGCGCGATCGTCGCGCGTTTCGGCGCCGTGGATCGCGCGCTCGACGACCGGCGCGAATTTCGTCCACTCCGCGGTCGAATGCACGATGTTGACTTCGGCTTTCCACGGCTCGCCGCGGCAGGCCTTCAGGCAGGTCGCGGTATGCGGATCGAGCAGGTAACCGCGCGCCCAGGCCGCGCGGATCTGCGCCAGCGCCTCGTCGTCGCTGCAGCAAACGGCGGCGAACACGGCCTGCAGGCGCGCGAGTTCCGCGTCCTCGAGCTGGTACCAGCCCTGCGTGTCGAGCAGCGTCATCAGTTCGCGGGTGCGCGCTGCGCCGTAGAGATCGAACAGCACCCGCTCGACGTTCGACGACTTGAGGATGTCCATCGCCGGCGACGCGGTCGCGATCAGCTGGCGTTTGCTCATGTCGTAGCGACCGGTCTCGATCCACTCCGTCAGCACGTTGTTGGCGTTCGACGCGATGACGATGCGCGCCACCGGCAAGCCGAGCGCGCGCGCATAGTAGGCGCCGAGCGCGTTGCCGAAGTTGCCGCTCGGGATGTGCAACGCGACCGGCCTGCCGATTTCGATTTCGCGTTGCCGCACCAGCGCGAGATAGGCGTGGAACTGGTAGACGATCTGGAACGCGATGCGGCCGAAATTGACCGAGTTGGCGGCCGACAATGCGATGTCGAGGTCGCGCAGGCGGGCATTGAACGAGGCGGACGCGAGCAGCGACTTGAGCGCGGTCTGGGCGTCGTCGAAGTTGCCGTCGATGCCGAGCACCTTCAGGTTCGGCGCCGCCTCGGTGACCATCTGCAGGCGCTGAACGTCCGAGGTGCCGCCGGCCGGGTAGAGACAGACGACGCGGATGTTGGGTGCGTCGCGGAAGGTTTCGAGCGCCGCCGGGCCGGTATCGCCGCTGGTCGCGGTCAGGATCAGAAACTGCCGGTCGTCGCGCTTGGCCAGCGCCGACAGGATCGTACCGAAGGGTTGCAGCGCAATGTCCTTGAACGCGCGAGTCGGGCCGTGGTAGAGCTCGGCGACGAACAGCCGGTCGTCGAGCCTGATCACCGGCACCGGATCTTCGCGATCGTCGAAACGGTCATAACGATCGAGCGCGGCGCGCAGGATGGCCGCGTCGATGTCGAGGCCCAGGTGTTCGAGCAGCGCCTGCGCGAGCCGCTTGTACGAGCTGTCGAGATGGGCAGCGAGGAAATCGGGCGGCAGCGGCGGCAACGCGGCGGGGCAGTAGATGCCGCCGAACGACGCCGACGGCGACATCAGAGCGGCGGAAAAAGGCACCTCGGCCGGACGTTCGCCGTCGTTGCCTCTGCTTTCGGTAAATTTCATGCGGGCGATGGGTTCGTGCGCGGATGGTGGGCCGATTATAGCCGCGTGCAGCGGGCCGACAAACCGATTTCGCGGGATTCGGGGGCGTGGCCGGTAAAACCGCGATATTGCAGGATTTCACTTCTACTGAACCGCATTTATGCGTAAAATTCGCCGACTGACCCGGCTGCCGGTTCCTGCCGGTGATCGATTTGGCAAGCTCAGAGTAGCCGACAATACCCGATGTCCATAAGCGCAAAGACCAATTTACTCGATTTCGATCGTGCCGCGCTCGAATCGTTTTTCGCCGCGCACGGCGAAAAGCCTTTTCGCGCGCGCCAGGTGATGCAGTGGGTGCACCAGCGGGGCGTCGCCGATTTCGCGCGGATGACGGACCTGTCGAAGTCGCTGCGCGCGTGGCTCGAGTCCGAGTGCCGGGTCGCGGCGCCGAGAATTCTCGAGCAGCAGCGCTCGACCGACGGCACGCGCAAGTGGTTGCTCGCGGTCGACGGCAGCGAGAATGCGATCGAGTGCGTGCTGATCCCGGAAAAATCGCGCCACACCTTGTGCGTCTCGTCGCAGGTCGGCTGCATGCTGAACTGCAGTTTTTGCTCGACCGCGAAGCAGGGGTTCAATCGCAACCTGACGACCGCCGAGATCATCGGCCAGGTCTATCTCGTGCATCACCAGTTGCTTGCCGAGGGCGAGTCCGGAGTCACCAATGTCGTCATGATGGGCATGGGCGAACCGCTGCTCAACTTCGATGCGGTCATCGCCGCGGTAAACCTGATGACCGACGATTTCGGCTATGCGCTGAGCAAGCGGCGCGTGACGATCAGCACCGCCGGGGTGGTGCCGGCCATGGAGCGCCTGGCCGGCGTAACCGACGTCGCGCTGGCGGTCTCGCTGCATGCCCCCGACGACGACCTGCGCGACGAGCTGGTGCCGCTCAACCGCAAGTATCCGGTCAGCGAGCTGATGCGGGCCTGCCACAGCTACGTCGACGGCTATAATCGCAAGATTACCTTCGAGTACGTGATGCTCGACGGCGTCAACGACGGCCTCGAGCACGCGCGCCGGCTGGTCGCGCTGATCGGCGGCATCCCGTGCAAGCTGAACCTGATTCCGTTCAACCCGTATCCGCACGCGCGCTATCGCCCGTCGGCGCCGGCCACGATCGACCGGTTCCGCGAATACGTCGCGGGCAAGGGCATTATCACGGTAACCCGGCGGCCGCGCGGCGACGACATCGACGCCGCCTGCGGGCAACTGGTCGGCGCGTTTCGCGACCGCAGCCGCCGCAGCGCGCGGTATCGCGCAAGCCTGAACCAGTTCGAGGGGGTCCCCGTTGCCCGCTAGAATCGCCGTATCGCTGGCCTTGCTCGCGCTGACCCTGACGGCCTGCGTCGCGGTCAATCCGCAGAAATCCCAGAACGAGAAGGCCAGCGCGGTCAACGTGCAGCTCGGCATCGGTTATCTGCAGCAAAACAATATGGAACTCGCCAGCGAAAAGCTGAACAAGGCGCTGCAGCAGGATCCGAACTCGGCGCCGGCGCACAACGCCTATGCCATCCTGCAGGAGCGCCTGCTGCAACTGGACAAGGCCGAGTATCACTATCAGCGCGCCACCGAACTCGATCGGAAGGATGCGCAGGCGGCGAACAACTACGGGGCCTTCCTGTGCAAGAACGGGCGCGAAGTCGAATCCGAGAAGTATTTTCTGCGAGCCCTCGACAACCCGCTCTACAACACCCCGGAATATGCCTACACCAACGCCGCGCTTTGCCTGCTCAAGGTCGACCGCAACGTGCGGGCGAAGGAGTACCTGCGCAAGGCGCTGGCGGCGAAGAGCGAGTTCGCGCCAGCCTTGCTGGCGATGGGCGACCTGTTGCACGAAGAGGGGCAGTACCAGGCGGCGAAAATCTATCTCGATCGCTACCATCTCGTCGCGCGCCCCAGCGCGCGCAGCCTGTGGCTCGCGATTCGCAACGAGCTCGAGCTCGGCGGCGAGGTCGAGGTAAACAAGCTGGCGCGGCAGCTCGAGTCCGATTTCCCGGACTCCGACGAGTATCGATCCTGGCTCGGGATCCAGTGACATGAATCCGATCGACGAACAGCCGCAACCAGGCGAGCGCCGTCCGACCGGAATCGGCCCCGGCGAGCGCCTGCAGGCTGCGCGTATCCAGCAGGGCCTGTCGCTCGATGACGTCGCCAACCGCATGCACCTGAGCATCGGCATTCTCGAGGCAATCGAAGAGAACGATTTCGACGAGATTACGGCGCCCATCTTCGTCAAGGGTTACCTGCGCGCGTACGCGCGAATCGTTTCGCTCGACGAAGACGATATGATTCAGCAATACCTCGATTTCTACTCCAACGAGGATCCGCCGATCGGGTCGATCAGCAACACGGCGCCCGAGTTGTCGGTCGCCGACGCGAGAATCAAATGGACGACCTACGCCGTCGTCATCGTCCTCGCGGCGCTGATCGGAGCCTGGTGGTGGAGCCAGCGCGACAACGCCGACGCACCGATTTCGCTCGACGCCCAGGCGCCGTCCGGCGGGCAGCGGCTCGAGGCCGGTGACGGCGACGCGGTCGCGAGCAGCGACATCGAGGCCGTTTCGGAGAGTCGGGCCGTGGCCGCGACGGGCGTCGAATCGACGCCGCCGGTCGTCGAGGCGCCGGCGATCGAGATCGAACCCGAGCCCGAGCCCGAGCCCGAGCCCGGGCCCGACCTGATCCCGCCGACGGTCGAGCCGTCCTCGGTCGCGGTGCCGGCCGACGAAATTGTCGAGTTGACTCCGGCCGAAGCCGAGGCGGAATTCACGCCGGCGACACCGACCGGCGCGCGCTCCGGCGGCGTGCTGGAACCGCAGGTCGCACCGAGCGGCTCGGACCGGCTGGTCATCCTGGTGCACGCCGACAGCTGGGCCGACGTCAAGGACGCCAGTGAGTATCAACTCGTCTACGACCTGATGCGGGCCGACGAATCCGTCGAACTGATCGGCCAGGCGCCGTTTTCGGTGTTTCTCGGTAACGGCCATGGCGTCGAGATCCGATTCAACGGGGAAGAATTCAACTTCGCCTCGCGTATCCGCGACGACAATACCGCGCGTCTCAAGATCGGTCAGTAATCGGGAGTCGTCCGTGGCGAATCAACACCAGGCCATTCGCGGAATGCACGATATTCTGCCAGCCGACATACCGGCCTGGCATCAGCTCGAGGAAACCTACCGCGGGTTGATCGAATCCTACGGCTACCGCGAGATTCGGACCCCGATCGTCGAGAAAACTGCGCTGTTCGCGCGCTCGATCGGCGAGGTGACCGACATCGTCGAAAAGGAGATGTACAGTTTCGACGATCGCAACGGCGACTCGTTGAGCCTGCGGCCGGAAAATACCGCCAGCGTCGTGCGCGCCTGCCTGCAGGCGGGACTGTTGCAGGATCAGCAGCAGCGACTCTGGTACTACGGCCCGATGTTTCGGCACGAAAGGCCGCAAAAAGGCCGTTATCGCCAGTTCTACCAGTTCGGCGCCGAAGCCTTCGGCTTTGCCGGCGCCGACATCGAGGCCGAGTTGATCCTGATCGCGGCACGCTTTTGGCGACAGCTGGGGCTCGAGGACATCGAACTGCAACTCAACAGTCTCGGCAGCAGCGAGTGCCGGCGGCGTTACCGTGAACACCTGGTCGAGTATTTCCGCGATCACCACGACGCGCTCGACGAGGACGGCCGGCGGCGTCTCGAAACCAATCCGTTGCGAATACTCGACAGCAAGAACCCCGAGCTGCAGGCCTTGATCGGGGCCGCGCCGGCGCTCGGCGACAGCCTCGACGACGAGTCCCGGGCGCACTTCGCCGAACTGTGCGAGATTCTCGACCGGGCCGGCCTGGCCTACGTGGTCAACCAGCGCCTGGTGCGCGGACTCGACTACTATTCCCACACGGTGTTCGAATGGGTGACCGACACGCTCGGCGCGCAGGGTACGGTTTGCGGCGGCGGGCGCTACGACGGTCTGATCGAACAACTCGGCGGCAAACCGAATCACGCGGCCGGCTTTTCGATGGGGTGCGAACGGCTCGTCGCGATGCTGATCGACCAGGGCAAGGCGCGCCCGGCGCGCGGCTGTGACGTCTATCTCGCGATGCGCGGCGCCGGTAGCGCGGCCGCGGCGGCGCGGCTCGCCGAATCGATTCGCGACCGCATGCCGCGGCTCGAGCTCGTCGTCCATGCCGGTGGCGGCAGCTTCAAGAGCCAGATGCGCAAGGCCGATCGCTCGGGTGCACGCGTTGCGCTGATTCTCGGCGAGGCCGAACTCGAGGCCGGTACCGTCGGTCTGAAACCACTGCGCGAAGACACGCCGCAGCGCGAGATCGCGCAAAGCGAGATCACCGCGACCCTCGATAACCTTCTGCAACAAGTCTGAAAATCATGCATACCGAAGAAGAACAGGTCGAAAAACTCAAATCCTGGCTCAAGGAAAACGGCATGTCGATCGTGCTCGGCATCGTCATCGGCGTCGGCGGCCTGTCCGGATACCGATACTGGGTTCACGTTCAGGAAACCACCGCCGCCGAAGCCTCGAGCCACTTCGCCGCGTTGCTGACGTCGCTCGAAGCCGGCGATGCCGAGGCCGTACGGGCCCGGGTCGAAACCCTGGTCGACGACTACGACGGCACCGAGTACGCCAAACTGGCACGACTCGCGCTGGCCAGGCAGCAGGTCGACGACGGCGAGTTCGAGCAGGCGGCGCAAACCCTCGAACAGTTGATCGGCGGCGCCGGCGACGGACCGCTCGCCTATCTGGCGCGCCTGCGTCTGGCCGCGGTGCAAATCGAGCTCGAGCGTCTCGACGCTGCACTCGGCACGCTTGCCGCCGCTTTCCCGGACGCCTATGCCGCCCGCGTCGAGGAATTGCGCGGCGACGTGCTGAGCCGCCAGGGTGATCGCGAGGGCGCCGCCGAGGCTTACCGCAAGGCGCAACGCGCCGACCCGGGTCCGGCCGACGCCGAGTTCCTGCAACAAAAGCTGACCGACCTGGGGATCGAGAGTTGACGCGCCGCCTCACCGTCTCCCTGTTGCTGCTCGGCAACCTCGCGGCCTGTTCCACCGATAAGGACAATACCGAGCCGCCGGCGCCGCTGACCTCGATCGGCGAGAGTATTCCGCTCGAGCTCGACTGGAAAACCGATACCCGCGCCAGCGCCAATGCCGCGGCCTACCGGCTGCGGCCGCTGGTCGTCGGCGACCACGTCTACAGTATCGATACTAACGGCGTCGTCAGCCGCGTCGACGCGGCGAGCGGTCGGCGACTCTGGCGTTTCGAGACCGGGCTTGCGGCAATCGCCGGTCCCGGCGGCAACGGTGAGCTGATCGTCGTGACCTCGCGCGATGGCGAGGTCGCCGCCTATCGACCGGTAGCCGGCGGACTCGAAGCGGTCTGGCAAACCCGCGTCAGTAGCGAAGTCAGGGCCGCGCCGGTGGTCGATCGCGATCAGGTTCTGGTACGCAGCGTCGATGGCCATCTGCACAGCCTGTCGGCCGTCGACGGCACGGAACGATGGATGGTCGCACATCGTGTGCCGGCGCTGTCGCTGACCGGCAACAGCCAGCCGCTGGTCGAAGGCGAGCTGGTGTTTTCGGGCTTCGACGACGGCAAGCTGCTGGCGGTCGATCGCGCCAGCGGACAGACGGTGTGGGAGTCGACCATCAGCCTGCCGCGCGGTCGCACCGAGGTCGAGCGTCTGGTCGACGTCGACGGTAACTTCGTCATTCGTGACGGCGTCATCTACGTCGCGACCTTCCAGGGCCGGCTCGCCGCGGTGCAGGCCGTCAGCGGCGACCTGCTGTGGTCGCGGCCGTTTTCGAGCTACCAGGCGATCGCGATCGACGATCAGGCCATATACCTGTCCGCCGACGACAGCGATATCTGGGCAATCGATCGCCGCACGGGTGCCGCGTTCTGGAAGCAGGACGTGCTGCATGCCCGCCGGATCACGGCGCCGGCGATCGTCGGCGAGCGTCTCGTGGTCGCCGACTACGAGGGATACCTGCACTGGTTCGACAAGGCTTCCGGTAGCCTCGTGGGGCGAATCCGACCTGGCGATGCGCGCAGCTTCGTGCAGCCGCTGGTGTGGCGCGACCGGGTACTCTCGCTCGACATGTTCGGCTTGCTGGCGTCCGTTTCAATGCCGCGATGATTCCCGTCATCGCGTTGATCGGCCGGCCCAACGTCGGCAAATCCACGCTCTTCAACGTTTTCACCCGGAGTCGCGACGCGCTGGTCGCCAACGAGCCTGGACTGACTCGCGACCGCCAGTATGGCGTCGGCGAGCGCGCCGACCGGACCTTCATCGTCATCGATACCGGCGGGCTCACCGGCGAGCGCGAAACGCTCGACGAATTGATGGCGCGGCAGACGCGGATCGCGATCGACGAGGCCGACGAAGTGCTGCTGATGGTCGATGCGCGGGACGGCCTGACCGAAGGCGACCGGCAGATCGCCGAAATGGTGCGTAAATCGGGCAAGGCTTGCCGGATCGTCGTCAACAAGGCCGACGGGCTAAGCCCCGAGCAGGCGCAGGCCGAGTTCTTCGCGCTCGGCTTCGAGCACCTGCACATCGTCGCCGCGGCGCATCGCAAGGGCACGACCTCGCTGCTCGACGAGCTGCTCGCGCGGTTTCCACCTGCGGTCGGCGCCGTGCCCGGGGCCGATGGGCCGGTCGTGGCCGTGATCGGTCGTCCGAACGTTGGCAAGTCGACGCTGATCAATCGGCTCGCCGGCGAAGAACGCGTGGTCGCCTACGACCAGCCCGGCACGACCCGCGACACGATCGCGGTGCCGTTCGAGCGTCGCGGGCGGCGCTATACGCTGATCGATACCGCCGGCGTGCGGCGCCGCGGCAAGGTCCACGAAACGGTCGAGAAATTCAGCGTGATCAAGGCGCTCGAAGCGATCGAGCGGGCGCAGGTCGCGATTCTCGTCACCGACGCGCAAGAGGGCCTGACCGACCAGGACCTGACCCTGCTGGGCTACGTGCTCGACGCCGGGCGCGCGCTGGTCATCGCGGTCAACAAGTGGGACGGCCTCGACGCCGATCGGCGCGAACACGTGCGGCAGGCGCTCGCGCGGCGGCTCGAGTTCGCCGGATTCGCCCGGCGGCACTTCATCTCGGCGCGCCACGGCACCGGCGTCGGCGAACTGCTCGCATCGGTCGACCGGGCGCACGCCTCGGCGACCCGCGATCTGAACACCCGCCTGTTGACCGACCTGCTCGAGGAGGCGGTGTTTCGCCACAACCCGCCGTTGCATCACGGTCGCCGCATCAAGCTGCGCTATGCTCACCAGGGCGGGCGCAATCCACCGGTGATCGTCGTCCACGGCAACCAGACCCGGCATTTGCCGGCGGCCTACCTGCGCTACCTGACCAACTTCTATATCGGCAAGCTCGGACTCGAGGGAACGCCGCTGCGCATCGAACTGAAGACCGGTAGCAACCCTTACGCGGGCAAAAAACGCACCAAGACGCGAAAAAAGTGAGAATTTATGCCGGTATTCCCGCCATTCGGCCGAAAAATGTGAAAAATCCCTTGATTCGATTAGACTTTGGTGCATGGGCTTGCAAAGAATCCTGGTTACCAACGCCAAGGGCGGCTGCGGAAAGACCACAATCGCGACCAACATTGCCTCGCACTACGCCAGGCAGGGCAAGGTCGTGCGCCTGTTCGACCATGATTCGCAGGGCTCGTCGCTGGCCTGGCTGGCCCGGCGGTCGGAAGACGCGGCACCGATCGCCGGCGTCGACGCATCGAAGAATTCCGATCACCGGCTGACGCGTTCGTGGCAGTTGCGCGTACCGCCGGAAACCGAGGTCGCGATCATCGATTCCCCGGCGGGTACCGACATCACCGAACTGGCGATGCTGTTGCGGCAACACGATTCGATCCTGATCCCGGTGCTACCGTCGCCGATCGACATCCACGCCACCGCGCATTTCATCAAGGCGCTGCTGACGACCGGCCGCGCGCGGCACAAGATGGTGCGCCTCGCCGTAGTCGCCAATCGCGTGCGCAAGAACACGCTGATGTACCACTCGCTCGAGCGCTTTTTGTTTGGCCTCAATATCCCGTTCATCTCGAGCCTGCGCGATACCCAGCTCTACGCCAAGGCAGTCGAACTCGGGCTCGGGGTGCAGGAAGTACCGACCGCGCGCAACAAGATCGACAGGGAGCAGTGGGCGCCGATCTTTCGCTGGCTCGAAACCCCGCTGGCCAGCGAGAGCGCACCGATCACGCCGCTGTTCAACCGCTTCGAGAACTGAACCGGCGCGCGCGGCGCGTGATCTCTCGCGCGGCTATTAACTATTTCATATTTCGCCATCGCGGCGGATGCAATCGCAAATCGCTGTGATATGATTGCGGCCGACTTTTTCCGTCGGTCTCACCCATGAAAATGATGCGTCTTGTTTTAAGCTGCGCGCTGCTTGCGGGCGTCGCGCTGCCGGCGTCTGCCAACGACTTCGAAGCCGCCCTGAGCCAGGATACCGCCCAGTTCACGTTTCGTTCGGATTCGAGCCTGATCGGCTGGGGCGGCGCAGATCTCGGATTCGGCCTGTTCTACAACGACGACAGCGACTACCTGCTGCAGCTCGGCCTGATGCAGATGCGACAGCCGTCGGAAGAAAATCCGCTGACCTTCGGCGTCGGTGTGCGGGCTTACGCCGGCAGTCTCGACGATGCCGACCAGGACGTGTTCGCGTTCGCGCTCGGCGGCGAACTGCGTTACACAATCCCCGGCACGATGCCGATGGCGCTCTACCTGCGTGCGCACTACGCGCCGGAGATCACGAGCTTTTCCGATTCCGACGAGGTTTACGACTACAACGTCGGCTTCCAGATCGAGGCCCTGCCGCAAACCACCGCCTTCATCGGCTGGCGTCACCTCGAGATCGATACCGACGACGCGGGCGACGTCGAGCTCGACGACGATCGCCTGCACCTCGGCGTGCGTCTGACGTTCTGAGGCGCTAGTCCGCCGGCAGGAACAGCACGGGATCGATCCAGCTCCCGTTCAGTCCCAGGCTCCAGTGCAGGTGCGGCCCGGTGACGCGGCCGGTCGCGCCGACCTTGCCGATCACGTCACCCTTGGCGACGCGCTGGCCGATTTCGACGTCGATCTCGCTCAGGTGAGCGAACATCGAGATCAGGCCCTGGCCGTGATCGAGGTAGACCAGGTTGCCGCTGAAAAAGAAATCACCGCGTTCGATCACCGTGCCCGCGCTGGGCGCGCGCACCGGCGTCCCCTCGGGAGCGGCGATGTCCATGCCGCTGTGCGGTCGGCGCGGCTGGCCGTTGAACACGCGGCGGCGACCGAAACTGCCGGTGCTGACGCCGCTGACCGGGCGAACGAAATCGAGGTCGACCGGCCGCTCGGAGTAGTGATCGCGCGCTTTCTGCTTGCGCGCCTTTTCGGCGAGAATGCGCGGCATGTCGCTGGCATAGGGATTGACCTTGCGATCGTCGGGTACCGTGATGTGTTGCGTGCTGTAAGCCTTAGGCCCGACGCGGAAGAATTTCTTCGCCACCTGCCCGACGCCGCGCCTTTCGATGTGGTACTCGCCGGGCTTGTAGGCCAGCGGAATTCCGACGACGGCGTGCGGCACGCCGTCGATGCGCGCGGTCAGTACCGGGCGGTTGCGGAAGCGGTAGCCGCGTTCGCCCTCGTCGAGCCGGATCAGCGCGACCCCTCCGGGCACCAGCGACTCGCGCGGTTGCGCCACCGCCGGCGGCAATGGCAGTACCAGCAGGAGTAGCAGCAGCAGGGCGCGGGAGTTCGGGGACGGAATGCGAGTCACGCGAGCAAGTATGCGAACTTTTTCCCCGCGGTCAAGGTCATAGCGGTGGCCGCGCCGGGCGGCGTGAAACACGACAATATGAACGGGGATCTCCCTACGGATGAATGATATCGGCAGCCTGCACGGGCGGATTCTTGTATTCGGCGGTCCCTACGGCAACCTCGCGGCGACGCGCGCGCTGCGCGACCGGGCCGCCGCGCTCGATGTTTCGCCGGGGCAGGTGATTTGCACCGGCGATCTGGTTGCCTATTGCGCCGAACCGGCCGAGACGGTCGCGCTGGTGCGCGACTGGGGCATTCACGTGGTCATGGGTAATTGCGAGGAGGCGCTCGCCGCGAGCGAACCCGATTGCGGTTGCGGCTTCGAGCCCGGCAGCGCGTGCTCGGCGTTGGCCGAGGCCTGGTACCGGTTCTCCGACCGTCGGGTCGACGCGGCGCAGCGGCGCTGGATGCAGACATTGCCGCGCAGCCTCGATTTCAGCGCCGGCGGGTTGCGCTTTCGCGTCGTCCACGGCAGCCCCGATCGGATCAATGAATTCGTCTTCGCGTCGACCCCGGCGCAAGCCAAGCGCGCCTGGATCGCGCGCGCCGGGGTCGACGCGATCGTCGGCGGTCATTCCGGGATTCCGTTCGGCCAGGCGTTCGACGGCCGCTACTGGTTGAACGCCGGCGTCGTCGGCCTGCCCGCCAACGACGGCGGCGCGCACGTCTGGTACCTGCTGATCGACTGCCTCGACGATGCGCTCGAAGTCAGCTGGCACCGCCTCGCTTACGATCATTCGGCCGGCGAGCGCTCGACGCGGGCGGCCGGCATGCGCGAGTATGCCGATGCGCTGGCTTCCGGTTTGTGGCCGAGCCTCGATATTCTGCCGCCGGCCGAACGCGCGCAAACCGGGCTGCCGCTCGATCTGCCGCCCTTGCGAATCCCCCGTCCTGCGCAGTCCCGGATACAGTAACCGGCAGCCGTAACCGCATCACCCGAAAGAACCCTCGCTCGTGCAAATCCCGTTCGAAGTGAGGGGGACATGTTCCTAATTCCCGATAAAGCCCGCTGACTCACTCCCTCCGCCGGTCTTGTTTTTCTTTTTTGCCGCACCAGCCGGCGGGAACGAACACATCGACCTTCTTGCG
>JAHEKJ010000029.1 GCA_024638385.1 Gammaproteobacteria bacterium
AGGAATGCCTGAACGCGGTCTCGCAGGCGTGGCTCGACGGCTCGTCGCTGCGAACCTACCGCCACGCGCCGAACACCGGCTCGCGCAAGTCCTGGGCCGCCGGCGACGCGTCGGCGCGCGGACTATTCCTCGCGCTCGCCGCCGAGCGTGGCGAGATGGGCTACCCGTCGGCGATCAGCGCGCCGACCTGGGGCTTCCAGGACGTGCTGTTCGACGGCAAGCCGCTGGTGCTGAACCAGCCCTACGGCACCTACGTGATGGAAAACATCCTGTTCAAGATCTCGTTCCCGGCCGAGTTTCACGCGCAGACCGCGGTCGAAGCCGCGGTCAGGCTGCATCCCGAGGTCGCCGGCAGGCTCGACGACATTGACCGCATCCTGATCAAGACCCAGGAGTCGGGCGACCGCATCATCAACAAGACCGGCAAGCTCGACAACCCCGCCGACCGCGACCACTGCCTGCAGTACATGGTCGCGATCGGGCTGCTCGAGGGCGATTTGCAGGCCGAGCACTACGAGGACGCCGTCGCCGCAGACCCACGGGTCGACGCGCTGCGCGACAAGATGGAAGTGGTCGAAGAGGAGCGCTTCACGCGCGAGTATCTGGAGCCGGACAAGCGCGCGATCGGCAACTCGCTACAGGTGTTCTTCGCCGACGGCAGCAGCACCGACGAGGTCGTCGTCGACTACCCGGTCGGCCATCGGCGCCGCCGCGACGAAGGGATTCCGCTGCTCGAGGCCAAGTTCGAGCGCTACCTGCGCGGACACCTGAGCGCGAAAAGAGCCGGCCGGATTCTCGAGCTTTGCGCCGACCAGCAAGCCTTCGAGCAGACGCCGGTGACGCAAATGATGTCGCTGCTGCAACCTTAAGTCGCGGGCTTCGGCCGGCCTTTGCCGCGCACGTGATCGATGACGACCTGGATTAGCGCGTCCGGGTCGAAGGGCTTGGCGACATGGTGATCCATGCCGGCGTCGAGACTCTTGCCGCGGTCGCTGTCGCGCGCATGGGCGGTCATCGCGATGATCGGTACCCCGGCGTGGCGGCCGCCGAGCGCGCGAATCCGGCGACAAGCCTCGTAGCCGTCCATGACCGGCATCTGGATATCCATCAGGATCAGGTCGTAGTCGTGCGATTGCGCCATCTCGAGGGCCTCCTGGCCGTTGACGGCGACGTCGATCACGGCACCGGTTTCCTCGAGGATTTCGAGCGCGACGACCTTGTTGATGTCGTTGTCTTCGGCGAGCAGCAGGCGGCGGTTGCGCAACGGTTCGCGGGACTCGCCGGCGCTCTCCGACCTTACTTCGTCGAACTCCGATTCGAACGAAATACGGTAGAGTATTTCCATCAGCGCGCTGTAGAGTTTGATCTGACCGACCGGCTTGTGCAGGCAGAGATCGGCAACGCTGGCCTCGCTGCTCGCGCCCTGCGGCAACAATTGAATGAAGCGGGTATCGCGCCATTCGGCGGAATTGCGCCGGTTCTCGATGAAGCGGGTGACATTCTCGTTGCTGCCGCTCTGGTCGATCAGAACGAGATCGCAGGGCTTTGCGTCGGCCGGCGGCGAATCGTGATCGGCATCGAACTCGATCTCCTCGACCTGCTCGATCTGCCAGTGGCGGAGCGCCTTGGCAAAGGACTCGCGCCGCGCCGCGCTCGGGCTCAGGATGCAGATCTCGAGTTCGCGCATCGATTCGGGCGGATTCCACGCGTAGGGCTCGGCTTCGGCCGGATCGACCGCGAGGCGGAAGCAATAGCGCGTCTCGCCGTCGCGGTCGTCGACGAAGTCGAGGCGGCTGCCCATCGCCTCGATCCAGCGCTGGCTGATCATCATGCCCTGCCGCGGATCGGCCCCGCCGCGGCCCGCGCGCAGTTCGGGCGAGAGCGTCGGGTCGTCGTCGCTAACCGTCGGATGCACGATGCCGATCTCGATCGCGCCGTCGACCCGTTGCGCGCAAACCCGGATCTCGCCACTGCGCAGACGCGCGAGCACGCTGTTCAGCAGGTTATTCAGAACCTGGCGCAGTCGCTGCGGATCGGCGCTGATCCGGTACGGCAGGTCGGCGTCGATGTCGCAGACCACGTCGACGCCGCGGTCGCCGGCGGCGCGCGCGACGACGCCGGCCACATCCTCGATCAGCTCGCCGATTTCGACGCTGCTGAGTTCGAGCGGAAAATCGTTTCCGTCGATGCGCGAGATGTCGAGCAGATCGTTGATCACGGTCAGCAGCATGTTACCGGTAGTCGACGCGGTCTCGATGTAGCGCTGCTGGTCACGATCGAGGCTGGTGCGCCGGAGCAGGTGGATCACGCCGAGCAGCCCGGTCAGCGGCGTGCGAATCTCGTGGCTCATGCTGGCGAGGAACTCGGCGCGCTCGCTGTTGGCCGCGTCGGCGCGGTCGCGCGCCCGCTTGAGCACCTCGTTCTGCCGCAGGATGAGGAACAGCGCCGTGGCGATCAGCAACGAAAACATCACCGCCAGCAGGTGACCGCCGATCTCGAAGGCCGACGCGACGCCGCCACCGCGACTGATCGCAAGCTCCCACTCGCGGTCGGCAATCGGGATCGTCGCCCGGTAGGCCGGCTCCATCAACGGCATCTCCGAATTGACGAAAATCGACTCCTCCGCGTTCCCGGTATTCTTGTTGGTCAGTGCATAGGCGTAGCCATTGGCCTCGAGTTCGTCGAGGTCGATCGCTGCAAGCAGGTCGTCGAGCGTGATCAGAACGCTGGCGAAGCCCCAGAAGCTCTCGATCTCGCCGTTTCCCAGGAACACCGGGTGCCGACCGATCAGGCCGCGCCCGCCCTGCACCAGCTCGAAGGGTCCGGCCACCGACAGGCCGCGCCGTTCGATCGCGCGCATCGCCACGTCGCGCCGCTCGGGATGGTTGATCACGTCGACCCCGAGCGCCGGCTCGTGGCCGGCCAGCGGGTAAATGAATTCGTTCACGCCGCCGGGGGCCAGCTGGACGTTGGTGATGCCGCCGATCGATTCGATAATCTGGCGCGCCAGCGTCTCGAAGCCGGTAATATCGCCGCCGTGTCGGGCCACCTCGATCGCGAGAAAGTTGGCCGCCACCAGGGAGCTGGACAGGCGGCGCTCGATCACCAGCGCCTGGCTATTGACGATCTCGTTCAGCAGCAACCGTTGTTCGGCCTCGACTCGCGCCCGGTTACTGTTGATCCAGTTGATGCCGAGCGCGAGCAGCACGAGGAACGCGGCGAGGCAGACGGTCAGGCGAAGCGGTGCGGACATAGGTTCAGTGAAGCAGATGTGAAGCTAATTTTACTCTGTCCCCATTATTCAGAACAAGCCGCGGATCATTCGAATAACTCGAGGATGCCGGCGAGATCGCTCTTGCCGCGCGCGATCTCGTCCTTGTCGAGCCCGTCGAGCTCGTGCGGGAAAACGAGCCATTCCTCGCTCTCGTGAAGGAAATATTCGGGTTCGAATCCGACCGCGTTCTTGCCCGGCTTGTACCACGGACAGGCAACGCGAATGTCGCCGGGCGAGTTGCGCCGCGACTGCTTTCTAATCGCCTTGATCAGCGCGTCCACGCTGCGCCCCGAATCGAACACGTCATCGACGATCAACAGGCTGTCCTCGGCATTGGCATTCTCGATCAGGTAGTGTAGCCCGTGTACGCGAATTTTCTTCGCTTGCCGATTGATACCGAAATACGACGATGTGCGCACCGAGATATGGTCGGTCTCGATGCCCTTGAACTGGAAGTATTCCTGCACGGCGATTCCGACCGGCGTGCCGCCGCGCCAGATGCCGACGATGAAATGCGGCTGGAATCCGTCCGTGTAGATGCGGTGCGCAAGCCGGAACGAATCTTCGAGCAGCGCCTGCGCGGTGATGTAAACCTTGTCCAACCCGTATCCCTGACCCCGAAAGCGGGCTAATTCTGGCACAGTCGCGCGGCGACGACCAGCCCGGCGGCGCGGCTTCATGCATTACGGTAGGCATCGGGGTCGAGCAGCACGATACCGGCGCGCCGGGCGGAGTCGATCAGCTCCGGGCGGCTGCGCATTTGCGCAGTTTCGCGGCCGCGGCGTCGTGCGCGGCGATCAGCACGGCGAGATCGAGCCCCGGGATCGCGCCGTGCTCGACGACGACCCGCCCGTCGATGACCGACAGCCAGGCCTGCGCCGGCGCGCAGGTCACGAGCGCGGCCACCGGGTCGCCACCGGCGCCGGCGTGCGCCAGGTCGTCGACGCGGAAGGCGACGCAATCGGCCGCCTTGCCGGGCTCGAGGCTGCCGATGTCGTCGCGGCCGAGCACGCGCGCGCCGCCGAGCGTCGCCAGCTCGAGCGCCTCGCGCGCGCTGACGCGGTCGGCACGGGATTCGAATCCCGGCCAGCCGACGCGCTGCAGCAACATTGCCTGGCGGGCCTCGCCGAGCAGCTGGTTGCCGTCGTTGCTGGCCGAGCCGTCGACGCCCAGGCCGACGCCGACGCCGGCGTCGAGCATTTCGCGCACCGGCGCGATGCCCGACGCGAGAATCATGTTGCTGCTCGGGCAGTGGCAAACGCCGCTGCCGCTCGCCGCCAGCCGCGCGATCTCGTCCGCGTCGGGGTGCACCATGTGGGCAAACCAGACATCGGCGCCGTGCCAGCCGAGGCTTTCGGCATAGGCGAGCGGCCGCATGCCGAAGTGCTGCTCGCAGAAGCGGTTTTCGTCGAGCGTCTCGGCGAGATGCGTGTGCAGGCGCACGCCCGGATGGCGACGCGCGAGCGCGGCGGACTCGCGCATCAGCCCGGCCGTGACGCTGAACGGCGAGCAGGGCGCGAGGCCGATCCGCAGCATCGAATACGGATCCGGATCGTGAAAATCGGCGATCACGCGCGCGCTGTCGGCGAGGATGTCGGCCTCGTCTTCGCAGACGCGATCGGGCGGCAGGCCGCCCTGGCTCTGGCCGAGGCTCATGCTGCCGCGGGTCGGGTGAAAGCGCACGCCGAGTTCGCGCGCGGCGCGGATCTCGTCGTCAAGCCGCGCGCCGTTGGAGAACAGGTACAGGTGATCGGCGACCGTGGTCGCGCCGGACAGCAACAGCTCGGCGAGACCGAGCCGGGCGCTGACGTAGACCGCGTCGCCGTCCAGTTCGGCCCAGATCGGATACAGCGTTTGCAGCCAGTCGAACAACGACTTGCCGGCGCCGGTCGCGACACTGCGCGTCAGTGTCTGGAAGAGGTGATGATGGCAATTGACGAGCCCCGGCAGCACGACGCAATCGCTCGCGTCGATGCAGCGCTCGGGTTCGATTCCCCGGGTCTCGAGGTCTCGCCGTAACTCGGCGCTGGTGTCGACCCGCTCGATGACGCGGTCCCTGATCAACACCGCGCCATCCTCGATCTCGCGCCGCGCCGGATCCATCGTCACCAGCACCCGCGCCTTCTCGATCAGCGTCAATCCCATAATATCCTCCCTGCGATGATTAAATTCAGGTCATAGCAGAATGGCACTTGTTTTAGCCTGTCATATTCATCATAACGCCGCGTCGTTGCGAGGAGGCGTCAGCCGACGATGCAATCTCCCGGACCCGGCCCGATCTCGGGAGATTGCTTCGCTGCTTCGCAGCTCGCAATGACTCAGGCTCCCGTTTGCGATCACGACGGGATATGAACGTCATTGCGAGGAGCGATGGCGACGAAGCAACCTCCTGAATCTTACCCAAGCTCGGGAGATTGCTTCGCTGCTTCGCAGCTCGCAATGACGTTGGGTTTTGGGGCCTATGTCATTCTGCTCTGGCCCGAATTCAACGGCGAGGTCATTCGAGGCGGTCGCGGGTGTGCCGGCGGCGGCCCATGACGTGGGTCGCCTGGATGCAGCGGTCGTCACCGAGCATCATCAGCGCGAACAGGCGTTCCTCGAGCGTCGTCGCCTGCGCCATGCGCGCCTGCATCAGCTCGGTCGGGGCCAGGTCGAGGACGACGAAATCGGCTTCCTTGCCGACCGCGAAATTGCCGATGCGGTGATCGAGGTAGAGCGAGCGCGCGCCTCCGAGCGTCGCCAGGTAGAAGGCCTTCTGCGGCGTCAGGCCGTGGCCGCCGAGCGCGCAGACCTTGTAGGCCTCGTTCAGCGTCTGCAGCTGGCTGAAGCTGGTGCCGGCGCCGACGTCGGTGGCGAGACCGACGCGAATGTCTTCGTCGCGCGCAGCGTCGAGGTCGAACAGGCCGCTGCCAAGAAACAGGTTGGAAGTCGGGCAGAACGCGATCGCCGCGCCGCTCCTGGCCATGCGCTCGCGATCCTCGGCATCGAGATGAATACAATGCGCGTAAACCGAGCGCGGGCCGAGCAGGCCGTAATGGTCGTAGACGTCGAGATAACTGCGGCGGTCGGGAAACAGTTCGGCGACCCAGCGCACCTCGTCGAGATTCTCGGCGACGTGCGATTGCAGGTAGAGGTCCGGGTGCTCGCCGAGCAGGCGCCCGCATACCTCGAGCTGCGCGTCGCTGCAGCAGGGCGCGAAGCGCGGCGTCACCGCGTAGTAGTTACGACCTTTCAGGTGCCAGCGTTCGACGAGTTCGACGGATTGCGCGTAGCTCGATTCGGCCGTATCGAGCAAATACTCGGGCGCGTTGCGGTCCATCATGACCTTGCCGGCGACCAGGCACAGGTCGAGCCGCTCGGCCTCGGCGAAGATCGCGTCGACCGACGCCGGATGCACGGTCGCGAACACCGCGCTGGTGGTCGTGCCCTGGCGCAGCATCTCGCGGCAAAACAGCGCGGCGACCCGGTCGGCGTGCGCGCGGTCGGCGAATCTCGCCTCGGCCGGAAACGTATACTGCTCGAGCCAGTCGAGCAGCTGGTGGCCGTGGCTCGCGATCATCTCGGTCTGCGGATAATGCGTGTGCGTGTCGACGAAGCCGGGCATGACCAGCCGCCCGCGATAGTCGTAGAGGGCCGAGCCGTCGGGCAGGAAGTCGATCCACTCGGCCGCGGCGACGAGCATTTGCACCCGCCCCTGGCGCAGAATCAGCAGACCGTCCTCGACGTACTCGTAGCTATCGCCGGCGACGTCGGGATCGCCGGTGAAGTGCAGAAAATCGGCGCGCACCGCGGTGTCGCAGGACGCATTGTCGAGCGGCGCGGGCACGACGGTCACGGCTTCAGTCCGCCCGCAGCTGCGCGTACCAGGTCGCGATGGTCGCGCGCTCTTCGTCGGTCATGCCGGTCAGGTTGCCGATCGGCATGTAGCGCGTCTGCACCGACACCGCGACGCGCTCGGCGTACTGGCGCCATTGCGCGGGCGATTCGAGCACGATGCCGAGCGGCGCCTCGGCGAAGCCGGGCTGGGCCGGCTTCGCCGCATGACAGGAGATGCAGCGCGCCTGCATGATCAGCGCGATTTCGTCGTCACCGATGCGCGCGGCGCCGGATTCGACCGCCGCCGGGCGCAGGTACCAGGCCACCCCCAGCAGCAGAATTACCGCGACCGCCGGCAATGCCAGCGGCGCGCGGCCCGAGTGGCGCATGACGAAATACTGCCGGATCAGCACGCCGGCGAGCATGATCAGGATCAGCACCAGCCAGCCCCGCGGGTGGCTGTAGGTCATCGGGTAATGGTTGCTGATCATGACGAACAGCACCGGCAGCGTGAAATAGGTGTTGTGTACCGAGCGCTGCTTGCCGATGATGCCGGGCTCGGCGTCGGGCGGCTCGCCGGCACGCATTTGCGCGACCATCCGCTTCTGCCCCGGGATGATGTGAAAGAACACGTTGGCGACCATGATCGTGCCCATGATCGCGCCCACGTGCAGGTAGGCCGCGCGCGCGCCGAACAACTGGAACAGGCCCCAGGCAGCGAACGCGACGAGCACGAAGATGATCCCGGCGAGCAGGCTATCGCGACCGCGCAACAGCCGACACAAGGCGTCGTAGGCGAACCAGCCGCCGGCGAGTACCGCGACGCTGATCGCGATGCCGGCGCCGACCGACAGCTCCATGACCTGCGCATCGATCAGGTAGGTGCTCGCGCCGAACCAGTAGATCAGCGCCAGCAGGGCCATGCCCGACAGCCAGGTCGTATAGGCCTCCCACTTCGACCAGTGGAGTTTTTCCGCGAGCGGCTCGCCGACGGGTCCGACGAGGTATTTCTGGCTGTTGTAGAGGCCGCCGCCGTGCACCGCCCAGAGTTCGCCGGCGACGCCGCGCCTGACGTCGTCGGCGCGCGCCGGCTCCTGCAGCGAGCTGTCGAGCATGACGAAGTAAAACGACGCGCCGATCCAGGCTACGCCGGCGATGAAATGCAGCCAACGCAACAGCAGGTTGGCCCAGTCGAGCAGATAGGCTTCCATCGGATCTCCCCATTGCGCCGGGCAGCGGCAGCCGCCCGGCGCGTTTGCCGGTTAATTCGGAATCTTGCTGACGACGCCCTCGAGATAGTAATTCATCGAGTTGAGCTGATCGTCGGACATGGTTTCCCCGGCGGGCACGACGGTCTCGCCGCTCTGGTTGACGACCGGGCCGTCGAAGGGATGCAGCGTGCCGTCGGTCAACTGCTTCTCCATGATGCGGATGCGACCCTGCAAATCTTTCGGGATCGCGTCGTTGAGCGGCGCGAGCTTTATCATGCCCTCCTTGTAGCCGCCCCAGACGCTGGTCGGTTTCCAGGTTCCGGCGAGCGCCTCCTTGACGGTCCTGACGTAATAGTCGCCCCAGTGATGGGTGGTCGCGGTCAGGTGCGCGTTCGGCCCGTAGCGGGTCATGTCCGAGTGGTAACCGAAGGCGTACTTGCCGGCTTCCTCGGCGGCCTGCACGACCGCGGTCGAGTCGGTGTGGTGGGTGATCACGTCGGCGTTTTGCGACAGCAGCGTGGTCGCGGCCTGGCGCTCCTTGCCCGGGTCGTACCACGAGTTGACCCAGATCACGCGCAGCTCGGCATTCGGGTTGACGCTGCGCGCGCCCTTGATGAACGCATTGATGCCCTGCAGCACCTCGGGAATCGGAAACGCGGCGACGTAGCCGAGGATATTGGTCTTCGTCATCTTGCCGGCGATCACGCCGTTGAGATAGCGGCCTTCGTAGAAGCGCGCGTTGACGAGGCCCATGTTCTGGCCGAGCTTGTAGCCGGTCACGTGCACGAAGGCGGTCTTCGGAAAGCTCTTCGAGACCTTGAGCATGTAGTTCATGTAGCCGAAGCTGGTCGCGAAGATGACCTTGTCGCCGCGCTTGGCCATCTCGCGGATGACGCGCTCGGCGTCGGCGCCCTCGGCGACATTTTCGACGTATTTGGTCGTTGCGCCGGTCTCCTTCTCGACCTGCAGGCGGCCGAGATCGTGCTGGTAGGTCCAGCCGGCGTCGCCGATTGGGCTGACGTAGACGAAACCGACATTGTTGGCGAGACTCGCGCCGGCAAAGCTCGCGGCGAGCAGCATCAGGGCGAATCTGGTGGCAATGGTTTTGGTGACTCTCATGACGTGATCCTCCCGGGATCTTATTGTTCAGGGTTAAGGCGTTGGGGTCGTACAACCCGTAGTCGTAACACGGCAAGCATGAATCGTCGCTGAAGCGGTCGCCGAGCGCAACATTTCGCTCAGGCCTCCGGCCGGAACGGCTGGCCGAGCGACACCGGCGCGTTGAGCCGCACGGTATTGAGGTCGCGCGAGATGATCACGAGCACCACGATCGTCGCGAGATAGGGCAGCGCCGACAGGAACTGCGACGGGATATTGATCTCGAGCCCCGAGCCCTGCACGAACAATTGCGCGACCAGCACGCCGCCGAAAAGGTAGGCGCCGACGAGCACGCGAAACGGCCGCCAGGTCGCGAACACGACCAGCGCGATCGCGATCCAGCCGCGCCCGGCAACCATGCCCTCGACCCAAAGCGGCGTATAAAACACGGATAAAAACGCGCCCCCGACGCCGGCCATCGCGCCGCCGAACACGGTCGCGAGGTAGCGGATGCGAATGACGTGGTAACCGATCGCGTGCGCCGAGGTCGGCGATTCGCCGACCGCGCGCAGCACCAGGCCCGGACGGCTGCGATAGAGAAACCAGAAGATCGCGGCGAACAGCAACCACGAGAAGTACACCAGCGACTGTTGCGCGAACAGGGCCTGGCCGATGACCGGTATGTCGGCCAGCAGCGGGATCCGAATTGCTGGCACCGCAGGCAGGATGTCGGCTTCGTAGGGCTTGCCGATAAAGGCCGACAGGCCGACGCCGAGGATCGACAACGCGAGCCCGCTGGCGACCTGGTTGCCCATCAGCGTCAGCACGACGATCGCGAACAAAAAAGCCATCGCCGCGCCGGCCGCCATGCCGGCGAGCACGCCGAGGTAGGGGTTGCCGCTGTGCAGCGTCACGGCGAAACCGGCGATCGCGCCCATCGCCATCATGCCCTCGGCGCCGAGGTTCAACACGCCCGATTTTTCGGCGACCAGCTGCCCGAGTGCGACGATGATCAGCGGGGTGCCGGCGACGACGGTCGCGAACAGGATCGAGCCGAGAATCCCGCCGTCCATCAGGCCACCGCCTCGCGCCAGCGGATGCGGTAATTGATGAACACGTCGGAGCCGAGCAGGAA
This sequence comes from Gammaproteobacteria bacterium, assembly GCA_024638385.1. Lineage (GTDB taxonomy): Bacteria > Pseudomonadota > Gammaproteobacteria. The sequence goes on from JAHEKJ010000029.1 coordinate 10,535, forward strand.
CATCAACAGCATGCCCTGGAACACATTCGAGATCGAAGACGGCAGATTGAGATACTGCTGGGCCTGCTCGCCGCCGAGGTAGAGCAGCGCCATCAACAGGCTCGCGAAAAAGATGCCGACCGGATTCAACCGCGCGACGAAGGCGACGATGATCGCGGCGAAGCCGTAGTCGTTGGACACGTGCTCGGTGATCTGGCCCATCGGCCCGGCGACCTCGGACATGCCGGCGAGCCCGGCCATCCCGCCACCGCTGAGCAGGCCGATCCAGATCATGCGCCTGGCCGAAAAGCCGGCGTAGCGCGCGGCATTGGCGGCCTGGCCCGCGACCCGCATCTGGAAGCCGGCGAAGCTGCGATACATGAACACGTAGCCGACCGCGAGCGCGCCGAGCGCGAACGTGAAGGCGAGGTTCAGCCGCGTCCCCTCGATCAGGATCGGCAACAGCGCCGGGTCCTCGAACAGGCGCGACTGCGGGAAGTTGAAGCCGTCGGGGTCCATCATCGGGCCGTGCACGAGGTAGGACACCAGCAGCTGCGCGACGTAGACCAGCATCAGCGAGACCAGGATCTCGTTGGTGTTGAAGCGGGTTTTGAGCAGGGCCGGGATCGCCGCCCACAGCATGCCGCCGAGCGCGCCGGCGACGATCATCAGCAGCAGTACGTGCGCCCCGCCGTCGGATTCGTAGAAATACAGCGCCACCGCGCTGGCCGCGATCGCGCCGACGATCAGCTGGCCCTCGGCGCCGATGTTCCAGACGTTGGCGCGGAAGCCGACCGCGAGCCCGATCGCGCACAGCATCAGCGGCGTCGCCTTCAATAGCAGTTCGGACAGGCCGTAGAGGTCGCTGACCGGGTTGATGAAGAACACCTTGAAACCCTCGAGCGGGTTCTTGCCGAGCGCGGCGAACAGCACCAGCCCGCCGATCAGCATCAGGCCGATCGCGATCAGCGGCGATACGTAGGACATCGTCTGCGAGGCTTCGGCGCGCGGCTCGAGTCTAAGCATGCGTGGCCTCCCGCGTCGCCGGCGGCGGCTGCTCCCAGATGCCGCTCATCCACAGGCCGATCTCGTCGATGCTGGTCTCCGCCGGTTTCTTGCTCGGCGACAGCCGGCCCTTGGCGATGACGGCGATGCGGTCGGAGATTTCGAACAGTTCCTCGAGCTCCTCGGAAATCACGAGGATCGCGGTGCCCCGGTCGCGCAGGTCGATCAGTTGCTGGCGAATGAACGCGGCCGCGCCGACGTCGACGCCCCAGGTCGGTTGCGCAACGACGAGGACCTTCGGCGCGAGCAGGATTTCGCGCCCCATGATGAATTTCTGCAGGTTGCCGCCCGACAGCGAACGCGCCTGGTGCTCCGCGCCACCGCACTTGACGTTGAAATCGTCGATGCAACGGCGCGCGAATTCGGCGATCCTGTCGAAGCGGATCAGGCCGCGGTTGAGCATGCCGGCATGATGGCCGGTCAACAGCGCGTTTTCGACCAGCGACATCTGCGGCACCGCGCCGCGGCCGAGGCGCTCCTCGGGGACGAAGCCCAGGCCGGTCTTGCGCCGCCGCGCCGGGCCGTCGCGTCCCGACGGTTTGCCGCAGATTTCGATCGCGCCGGCGTCGGCGAGCGGCTGCTCGCCCGACAGCGCGTAGAGCAGCTCCTGCTGGCCGTTGCCGGAGACTCCGGCGATGCCGACGATCTCGCCCGAGCGCACCTCGAGCTCGATCTTGTCGAGATCGACGCCGAACGGGTCGCCAGACTCGAGCGACAGGCGACCGAGCCGCAGCCGGATCTCGCCGAGTTGCACCGGCGCGTCGTGTGCGGGCACCGGCAACTCCTTGCCGATCATCAATCGCGCCATCGATTTCGGCGTCTCGTCGGCCGGGATGCAGGTGCCGGTGACCTTGCCGTCGCGCAGCACCGTGGCGACGTGGCACAGTTCCTGTATCTCGTCGAGCTTGTGGCTGATGTAGAGGATGCTGCAGCCCTCGGCGGCGAGCTGGCGCAGCGTGTCGAACAGCTTGCGCACCGCCTGCGGCGTCAGCACCGAGGTCGGTTCGTCCATGATCAGCAGGCGCGGATTCTGCAACAGGCAGCGAATGATCTCGACGCGCTGGCGCTCGCCGACCGACAACGCGTGCACCAGCCGATAGGGGTCGACCGGCAAGCCGTAGCGGTCGGAGATTTCGCGGATCTCGCCGGCGAGATCGTCGAGGTCGACTTTGCCCGGCAGCGCCAGCGCGACGTTCTCGACCACGTTGAGCGTTTCGAACAGCGAGAAATGCTGAAACACCATGCCGATGCCGAGGCTGCGCGCGTGCGCCGGGTTGTCGACCTGCACCGGCGCGCCTTCCCAGCGCATGCTGCCGGCATCGGGCCGCGCGACGCCATAGATCATTTTCATCAGCGTCGACTTGCCGGCGCCGTTCTCGCCGAGCACGGCGTGGATCTCGCCGGGCCTGACCGCGAGCGAGACGTCGTCGTTGGCGACGACCGACGGGTAGATCTTGGTAATGCCCTCGAGTTCGAGCCGGTAATCCCGGTCGGCCTCAGCGGCGGACGTCATGCGCGTTTCCCCGGCCGATCGGTTTCGGCTTCGTCGCGCGACCCCGCGGATTGCCGGCGAGCGACGACCTGCAGCAGTTCGGCGGCCACCGCGATCGCGATCTGCGCCGGTTGCTTGCCGTCGATGCCGTCGATGCCGATCGGACAGGTCAGGCGGGCGAAGCGAGCCGGGTCCATGCCGCGGCGCGCGAGCCGGGTCTCGAAGCTGCGGCGCTTGCCGCGCGAGCCGATCAGGCCGAAATAGGTGAAGTCGTTGCGCGCGAGAATCTGCGCCGTCAGCCGCAGATCGAGTCCGTGGTCGTGGGTCATGACGAGGAATAGCGCGCCGGCCGGCGCCGCGTCGATCTCGGCCTCCGGCGTGTCGCTGCAAATCGTCTCGACGCCGGGCGGCGGTTCGTCCGGCAGGACGCCGTCGCGGGTATCGATCCAGCGGACGCGAAACGGCAGATCGGCGAGCGCGCGGACCAGCGCGCTGCCGACATGACCCGCGCCGAACAGGTAGAGGTCGACCAGCCGTTCGTCGATCTCGGCGCGGGACCAGTCGGCGTCGGCGTCGAGGCGTTCGAACAGCAGGTTGACGAGGCCGCCGCAGCACTGGCCGAGCCCGGCGCCGAGCGGAAACCGGCGCAGGCCGCCCGCGTCGCCCGCCGCGAGCGCGTCGCGGGCGATGCGGCAAGCCTGGTACTCGAGATTGCCGCCGCCGATCGTGCCGAACTGTTCGTCGGCGGTGACGATCATCTTCGCGCCGGGTTCGCGCGGCGTCGAACCGACGATCGAGTCGACGCTGACGAGCATCGCCGGGACGCGCTCGCGCCGCAGGCGCTTGAGAATCTGTTGCCAGCTGCTCATCCGGCCGCGGCCCGGGTCGCGTCGATCGCGTCGAGAATGGCTTCCGCCGTCGCCGGCGCGCGCAGCGGCGGGTTGACCCGGTTGTCGGCGACGCTCGCGATCGCGTCGCGGATCGCGAAGAACACCGAGAACGGCAGCAACAGCGGCGGCTCGCCGACCGCCTTCGAGCGCAGGATCGTTTCCTTGACGTTATGGTTCCGGTACAGCCGCGTCGTGAAATGCCGTGGGCAGTCGGTCACGGTCGGGATCTTGTAGGTCGACGGCGCGTGCGTCGTCAGCCGGCCCTTGTCGTCCCAGCACAGCTCCTCGCTCGTCAGCCAGCCCATACCCTGGATGAAAGCGCCCTCGACCTGGCCGATATCGATTGCCGGGTTGATCGAGTTGCCGGCGTCGTGCAGCAGGTCGGCGCGCAGCAGCTTGAATTCGCCGGTGAGCGTGTCGATCACGACCTCGGAAACCGCGGCGCCGTAGGCGAAGTAATAGAACGGGCTGCCCTGCATCGTTTCGCGGTTCCAGTTCAGTCCCGGCGTCTTGTAGAAGCCGTCCGACCAGAGCTGGACGCGATCGTGATAGGCCTCGGTGACGAGGTCGCGGAAAGTCGTGCGCTCGCGGCCGCAGGTGACGAGCCCATCGTGAAAGTCGACGCCGGCCGCATCGCCGCCCATCTTCTTCGCCGCGAACTCGGCGAGGCGGTCGCGGATCTGGCGCGCGGCGTCCTGCGCCGCCTTGCCATTCAGATCGCAGCCGGTCGATGCCGCGGTCGCCGAGGTGTTGGCGACCTTGCTGGTCTCGGTCGCGGTCGCGCGCACCTGGCTCACGTCGATGCCGAGCTCGAGCGCGACGACCTGCGCGATCTTGGTATGCAGGCCCTGACCCATCTCGGTGCCGCCGTGGTTGACCAGCGCGCTGCCGTCGGTATAGACGTGCACCAGCGCGCCGGCCTGGTTGAAGTGCACGACGTTGAACGAGATGCCGAACTTGACCGGCGTCAGCGCGAGCCCGCGGCGCAGGATTTCGTGCTCGCGGTTGTACTGCGCGACCTGCTCGCGGCGCGCATGGTACTGGCTGGTTTCCTCGAGCTCGGCGACCAGCTCGTGGATGACGTTGTCTTCGACGACCTGGCCGTAGGGCGTGACGTTGCGCTCGCCCTGGCCGTAAAAATTGAGCTTGCGGATTTCGAGCGGGTCCTTGCCGAGCTCGCGCGCGATGTTGTCGATGATGTACTCGATCGCGATCGCGCCCTGCGGCCCGCCGAAGCCGCGAAACGCGGTATTCGACTGGGTATTGGTCTTGACCGAGTAGCCGTCGATCGCGACGTCCGGCAGGTAATAGGCATTATCGAAATGGCAGACCGCGCGGGTGGTCACCGGGCCGGTCAGGTCGGCCGAGAAGCCGGCGCCGGCGGCGAGGTCGATACGCGCGGCCCGGATCATGCCGCGCTCGTCGTAGCCGACCTCGTAGTCGTAATGAAAGCCGTGGCGCTTGCCGGTGATTGTCATGTCGTCGTCGCGGTCGACGCGCAGCTTGATCGGGCAGCCGAGCTTGAGTGCCGCGACCGACGCGATGCAGGCGAAGATCGCCGACTGCGATTCCTTGCCGCCGAAACCGCCGCCCATGCGCCGCATCTCGACGACGACCTGGTTGAAGTCGAGATCGAGCGCGTGCGCGACGACGTGCTGCATCTCGGTCGGGTGCTGGGTCGAGCACCACAGGTGAATGCAGCCGTCTTCTTTCGGCGCGGCGTAGGAAATCTGGCCCTCGAGATAGAACTGCTCCTGGCCGCCGACCGTAATCTCGCCGGCGAGCCGGTGCGGCGATTGCTCGAGCGCCTCGTCGGCGTCGCCGCGGCGCAGCCGCATCGGCGGCATGACCCAGGATTGCTGCGCCTTGCCGGTCTTGATGTCGAGGATCGGCGGCAGCGGTCGGTACTCGATTTTGCCGAGCTTCGCCGCCTTGCGCGCGGCGGTATGGGTTTCGGCAACGACCGCGAATACCGGCTGGCCGACGAACTGGACCAAGCCCGCGGCGAGAATCGGGTCGTCGGCGATGATCGGACCGCAATCGTTCTTGCCCGGCACGTCGGCCGCGGTCAGCACCGCGACCACGCCGGGCGCGGCGCGCACCGCGTCGAGATCGAGTCGCTCGATCTCGGCGTGCGCCTCGCGGCTCAACCCCAGCGCGACGTAGCAGGTGCCGGCGAGCTCGGGAATGTCGTCGACATAGGTCGCCTCGCCGGCGACATGCAGCCGCGCCGATTCGTGTGGAATCGCGTCACCGGGGGCGGTTTCGCGTGCCTGTTGTCGGACTCGGTCTTCCATCACGCAGTCTCCGCGAACACGTTGATCGCGCGCACCGGGTCGGCGGCGCGGGTTTCGAGGTAGAAACGGTACAGCAGGTTGGCGGTCGCGCGGCGACGATAGTCGGCGCTCGCGCGCATGTCGGATAACGGCGCGAAGTCTTCGCCGAGTTTCGCCTGCGCCGCGCGTATCGTGTCCTCGTTCCAGGCCTTGCCGCGCAAGAACTTCTCGGTCCTGGTCGCGCGTTTCGGAATCGCGGCCATGCCGCCGAGCGCGATGCAGGCGTCGGCGACGCTGTCGCCATCGAGCCTGAGCGCGAGCGCCATGCAGACTGCCGAAATGTCCTGGTCGAAACGCTTGCTCAGCTTGTAACAGCGCAATTGCGTGTCGGCGGCGCGCGGCGGCAGCCGGATCGCCTCGATGAACTCACCCGGCCGCATCGCGTTCTTCATGTAGTCGAGGTAGAGATACTCGAGCGCGAGTTCGCGGCGCTCGTCGCCGCGGCGCAGCAGCGCGCGCGCGCCGATCGCGATCAGCGCCGGCATCGAATCGCCGATCGGCGAACCGTTGGCGACGTTGCCGACCAGCGTGCCGGCGTTGCGCACCGGCACCGACGAAAAGCGGCGGAACATTTCGTAGAACTCGGGATAAACCGGTTCGAGCGCGGCAAAGGCGTCCTCGAGCGACACCGCAGCGCCGATCGTCATGCCGTCCTTGCCCGTCTCGATGCGACGCAGGTCCGTCGCGTTGCCGAGGTAGATGATCGTCGGCAGCTCGCGCAGCTGCTTGGTCACCCACAGGCCGACATCGGTGCCGCCGGCGAGAATCTGCGCGTCGGGATGCGCGGCGTAGATTTCGGCGAGCTCGTCGCCGCTGGCCGGCGCGAAATAGCGCGCGTCGCCGTGCTCGAAGGCGAGACCCTGCTTGCGCGCGAGCGCGCGCAATTGCTTGATCAATTGCTTGTCGCGGTTGTCGGGCTCGGGGTAATCGCGCAGGTGCAGGCAGGCGTCGATGATCGGCCGGTAACCGGTGCAGCGGCACAGGTTGCCCGACAGCGCGTCGTCGATATCCTCGCGCGTCGGTTTCGCGTTGTGCTGGTAGAGCGCGAACATCGACATGACGAAGCCCGGCGTGCAAAAACCGCACTGCGAACCGTGATAGTCGACCAGGCTTTGCTGCGCCGGGTGCAGGCTGCCGTCCGGAGCCTTGAGCGATTCGACCGTGAACAGCGCCTTGCCGTCGAGCGTCGGCACGAACTGGATGCAGGCATTGACCGCGCGGTAACGCAGGCACTTGCCGTCGAGCTCGGCGAGCACGACCGTGCAGGCACCGCAGTCGCCCTCGGCGCAACCCTCCTTGCTGCCGACCCGGCGCAGGTCTTCGCGCAGGTACTGCAGCACCGTGCGCGTGGGTTCGATCGATTCGATTTCGACGGTCTCGCCGTCGAGGATAAAACGGATGGCCATCAGCTGCCCCGGTAAGTCGAGTAGCTCCACGGCGACACCAGCAGCGGCACGTGGTAGTGCGCGTCGGTGTCGGCGATGCCGAAACGGATCACGACCTCGTCGACGAACGGCGGGTCCGGCAGGTCGGCTACGCGGTTGCGAAAATAGTCGCCGGCTTCGAATACCAGCTCGTAGGTGCCGGCGCGAATTTCGCCGGCGTCGAGGATCGGGGCGTCGAGGCGGCCGTCGTCATTGGTCGTCGCCGCGGCCACGTGCTTGCGCTCGGGCGTCAGCCGGTAAAGGATGACCACGACGCCGCCGGCCGGAACCCCGTGTGCGGTATCGAGCACGTGCGTGGTTAATCTCCCCATGACCAACACCCCCCCCGTTGTCGAGCCGCTAAAATCGCACTAAACGCAAAAATTGTCAACATTTCCGATAGATATTGTTAACAATTTCGATTCCATGCTAAACTTCGCCCGTTCGTTCACGTCGAGGTCGACATCGCATGCCGCAAAATCGCGCCAGCTTCAACGAAGACGAGGTGCTGCGACAGATCGAGCAAGCCGTGCTCGACCATCGGCTGCCGCCCGGGACCAAGCTCAAGGAAGTCCAGCTCGCGAACCTGTTCGGCGTCAAGCGCGGCCTGATTCGCAAGGTCCTCACGCGGCTCGCGCATTCGCGGCTGGTCGAACAGACGCCGCATCGCGGCGCGACCGTCGCGCGGCCGTCGGTGCAGGAAGGCCGCGACCTGTTCGCGACCCGCCGCGTGCTCGAGGCCGCGATCATCGAGACTCTGATCGAAAAAACCGACGATGCGATGCTGGCCCGCCTGCGCGAGTTGCTCGACGCCGAGGAGCGGGCTTACGCACTCGGCGACTCGGAGCAGGCGCTCGCGCAATCGATCGACTTTCACCGCGAGCTCGCGAGGCTTGCCGGCAACAGTGTGCTCGAGGAATTCCTGAGCGACATCATCCGCCGCACGCCGCTCGTGATCCTGACCCATCTCGGCGACGACGCACAAAACCAGTGCCGCAACCAGGAGCACGCCGACATCGTCGACGCGATCGCGCGGCGCGATCGGCAGGCGGCGATCGACTTGATGCACCGCCACCTGCTGCATATCGAACAGCGCATCCGGCACAAGCCCGAGACACCGCAAGCCGACCTCGAGGCCCTGCTGATGCCGCAGGCCAACAAGGTTCCGGCATGAGCGATTACCCGCGCGACCTGATCGGTTACGGCGGCAGTCCGCCGCACGCCGACTGGCCCGGCGATGCACGCGTCGCCGTGCAGTTCGTGCTCAACTACGAGGAAGGCGGCGAAAGCTGCGTGCTGCACGGCGATGCCGGCTCCGAGCAGTTCCTGTCCGAGATCATCGGCGCCGCGAGTTACCCGGCGCGGCACATGAGCATGGAGTCGATCTACGAGTACGGCTCGCGCGCCGGCGTCTGGCGGGTGCTGCGCGAGTTCGAGTCGCGCGGTTTGCCGCTGACGATCTTCGGCGTGTCGATGGCGCTCGAGCGCCATCCCGACCTCGCCCGCGCCTGCATCGAGCTCGGCCACGAGATCGCCTGCCACGGCTTGCGCTGGATTCATTACCAGGACGTCGACGAGGATACCGAGCGCGCACACATGCGCGATGCGCTCGACATCATCGAGCGGCTGACCGGCAGCCGGCCGCTCGGCTGGTACACCGGCCGCGACAGTCCCAACACGCGCCGCCTGGTCGTCGAGCAGGGCGGCCTGCTCTACGATTCGGATTACTACGGCGACGACCTGCCGTTCTGGACCCGGATCGCGATCGCCGACGGCACGCACCGCGATCATCTGGTGGTGCCCTACACGCTCGACGCCAACGACATGCGCTTCGCCACCGCGCAGGGATTCAACACCGGCGAGCAGTTCTTTCAGTACCTGCGCGACGCCTTCGACGTGCTCCATGCCGAGGGCGAGGACGCGCCGAAGATGATGTCGATCGGCCTGCATTGCCGGCTCGTCGGCCGTCCCGGCCGCTTCCGCGCGCTACAGCGCTTTCTCGACCACGTGCAGGCGCACGAGCGAGCCTGGATCTGCCGCCGCATCGACATCGCGCGCCACTGGATCGAGCGGCACCCGCCGGGCGCGAGCTGAAATGGCCGCCCGGCTCTCGCTCGACGAACTCAACCGCGCCGACGAGGCGGACTTCGTCGCGCGGCTCGGCGCGATCTACGAGCACTCGCCGTGGGTCGCCGAACGGGTCGTTGCGGCGCGCCCGTTCGGCACGCGCGCGGCGCTCGCGGCGGCGATGGCCGACGCGGTCGCGGCCGCGTCCGACGAGCGCAAGCTCGCGTTGCTGCGCGCGCACCCCGAGCTCGCCGGCAAGGAAGCGAGCGCCGGCACCCTGACCTCGGATTCGAAGCGCGAACAGGCCGGCGCCGGGCTCGCCAGCTGCACGCGCGAAGAGCTCGCCCGGATCGGCGATCTGAACCGGGCGTACCGCGACAAGTTCGGCTTTCCGTTCATCATCGCCGTGACCGGGCTCGACAAGCACCAAATCATCGCGGCGATGCAGCGCCGGCTCGATCATACCCCCGGCGACGAGTTCGCCACCGCCCTGGCCGAGGTCGACAAGATCGCGCGTATCCGTCTCGACGCGCTGTTCGATGACTGACGTCGACGGCCTGCTCGACGCCTCGCAGGTACATCCCGAATGGCGGCCGCTGCTGGCCGAGGCGCTCGCGCGGGTCGATCGCGACTACCTCACCGCGCTCGCCGCCGACGATGCCTGGCTGCCCGGGTGCGCCAACCTGTTCGCCGCGTTCCGCCGCGACCGCGCCGGGCTGCGCTACCTGCTGCTCGGCGAATCGCCCTACCCGCGCGCCGCATCGGCCAACGGCATCGCCTTCTTCGACGCCGCGGTCGGTCCGCTGTGGAGCGAGCGCGGCTTGAGCAAGCCGGTCAACCGCGCAACCTCGTTGCGCAACCTGCTCAAGACGGCACTGCTGGCCGAGGGCCGCGTCGGCGCCGACCGCGACGGCCGCCTGTCGCAGGCCGCGATCGCGGCCATCGACAAGCGCGACCTGGTGCAGACGCTGCCCGAGCTGTTCGCCAACCTCGAGCGCGCCGGCTTTCTGCTGTTCAATGCGACCCCGGTACTGCACCCGACGCGCAGGGTCGCGCTCGAGGCGCGCTACTGGCAGGGTTTCCTGGCCCGCCTGCTGGGAGCGATCGCGCGGGCGGCGTCGCGGTCGCCGACGCTGGTCCTGTGGGGCAGGATCGCCGAAGCGGTCGAGCGGCTGCCCGGCACGGCGGCCTACCCGCGGATCGTCTGCGAACATCCCTACAACCTGTCGTTTATCGACAACCCCGAGATGCGGCGGCTGCTCGGCGAACTGCGCCTGCTACAAGCCACAATCTAGAATTGCCGGCTGACGCCGATGCGCAGGCCGTAGATGTCGTAGTCGTCGATCTCGCCGGTAATGCCGTTGACCCGGTCGCGCAAGTCCCAGTCCGCGATGTGATATTCGAAGGTCAATTCATAACGCGCCGACCAGCCCGGACCGAGCCGTTGCAAAAATCCGGCGCCGGCGACCAGGATCCATTCGCTGCCCGCGTCGGTTTCGATATCGAAACGTCCGCCGTCGCCGCGCTGCCCGTCGACGTCTTCGAGGTCGACCTCGGCGATCCCGCCGCCGAGATTCCAGAAACCGATCCAGCCGGGCCGCTTAAGCGGATAGCGCCTTTCGCCGACGACCGTCAGCAGCAGCATCGTGCCCTCGGCGTCGACGATTTCGGGCGCGCGCGGAATATCGAGGATCAGGTACGGCTCCTCGAAGTCGAACGCCGGTGAATAGTCGACGTTGAAACCCAGATACCAGCCGTTGTCCAGCCGTCGTTGCAGCGCGACGCCGAAACCGAGAATATCGTTGGTCGGCCGGCCACTGCCGCCGACGATATTCAGCCGCGGCGTAATTTCGTAGCCGGCGTCGTTCTGCGCGGCGGCCGGACCGGGCAGCAGGGAAAGCGCCAGCAGTACCGGCGCGGCGAGCGTAGCTAATGACATCGACTTCATGATTCTGATCTCCGCTAACGATGAAATTCGGCCAGCCTAACCAGCCCGGCTTAAGATTCGTTTAAGATTCGGCCATGCCGCCGACGGCGGGACAGGGCGCGAGGATTCGATTAGTCTTAAGCCAATCTTAAGCCGGAACGGGTAAAAGGTCCGCTATGAAGATCCTGGTGATCGAGGATTCGAGAAAGCTGCAAAAGTCGCTGCGGGCCGGATTGCGACGCTTCGGCTATGCCGTCGACGTGGCCGGCGACGGCGACGAAGGGCTGCGCTTCGCGCTGCACACCGATTACGACGTCATCGTGCTCGACCTGATGCTGCCGCGTAAATCCGGGCGCGAAGTGCTGCGCGCAATCCGCCGCTCCAGCCGGAGCCCCGAAATTCTGATCCTGTCGGCGCGCGACCACACCCGCGACCGGGTCGACGGCCTCGAGCAGGGCGCCGACGACTACCTGGTCAAGCCTTTTGCGTTCGACGAGCTGCACGCGCGCATCCAGGCGCTGGTGCGGCGGCGCTTCAACCAGAAATCGCCGCTGCTCGATCTCGGTGACCTTCGCATCGACACGTCGCTGCATATCGCCTATGTCGGCGCCGAATGCCTCGCCTTCACGCCGACCGAAATGAGCATCCTCGAGTACCTGGCGCTGAACCGCGCGCGCGTAATATCGCCAGACCAGTTGCTCAACCATACCTGCGACGCGAATTCGTTTGCGTCGCGCAACTCGATCGAAGTGCATATCAGCAGCCTGCGCAAGAAGCTGCGGCAACAGGGAATCGACAACCTGGTCCGGACCAAGCGCGGGTTCGGCTATTACGTCGTCTGACGCCGCGACGCGATGCGCTCGATCAAAAACAGGCTGACCCTGACCACGATACTCTGGGTCGGGCTGATTCTGGCAGCCGGGCAACTCGTCGTCGACCAGGTGGTATCGAACTGGCTGCTGCAACAATTCGATACCGCGCTCGAATCGAAGGCGCGCGCGCTGGTGACGCTGACCAAGAACGACGGTGTCGAGGTCGAGCTGGATTTCGCCGACGAATTCATGCCCGAATTCGAGGCGCCGGAGAATCCCGAGTACTTCGAACTGTTTCTCGGCGACGGCCGGCTGCTCGAACGCTCGCGCAGCTTCCGCGGTCACGCGGACTCGATTTTCGAAGACCAGGCCGACGAAGTCCGGCTGGCGGACATCGAGCTGCCCGACGGGCGCAGCGGCCGTCGCATTTCGATCAGGTTCGTGCCGCAAATCGAGGACAAGTCGCTGCGTCCGCTAATCCCGCTCGCGCAACGCCCCCGTGCACTCCTGCGCGTCGGCCGCGAGCGCGAATCGCTCGACGAAATCCGGTCGCGCTTTCACTGGCTCATTTTCGCCACCAGCCTGGTCGTACTGGCGGCGGTCGCCTTCAGCGTCGCGCGCTCTACCCGCAGCGGTCTCGCGCCGCTGATCCGGATCAAAGACGAGATCGGCCGGATTTCTCCGCGCGAGATCGACCGGCGGATTCCGACCGACGGGCAACCGGAGGAGCTCGAACCCATCGCCACGCAGTTCAACCGGGTGCTCGGCGAAATCGAGAAGGCCTTTATCCGCGAGCGCCAGTTCTCGTCCGACGTCGCGCATGAACTGCGCACGCCCGTCGCGGAGATCAGGTCGCTGGCCGAGGTCGGCAGCCGCTGGCCCGATGAAAAGGATATTCGCAGCTACTTCGCCGACATCCACGAATCGGCGCGGCACCTGGATCGCCTGATCGAAAACCTGCTGAATCTTTGTCGCAGCGACGACGGTAACGTCGAGGTCGAAAACCGACCGATCGAGCTGGCCCCGCTGCTGGCAAAAATTCGTCAGGGCGTCGCCGACGAGGCCGGTCAGCGCTCGATCGAACTGGCGTTTCCCGACCCCGGCCCGCTTAAAATTCGGACCGACCCGCAATGGTTCGAACTGATCCTGCAGAACCTGGTGCTCAACGCGGTCGCGCACAGCCCTGACGGCGCCCGTATCGAACTCCGCCTGGCAGAAGAATCCGCTGGCCTCGCGCTCGAAATCGATAACCCGATGCGCGAGCCGCTGTCGCCGCGGGATCTCGAGCGAATCTTCGACCGTTTCTGGCGCAAGGATTCGGCGCGGGAAACCGGCCGGCATGCCGGCATCGGCCTGTCTCTGGTAAAGGCCTATGCCGGTTTGACAGGACTCGAAATCGGCGCGCAAATCCTGCCGGAGAACCGCCTGCGCCTGCGCGTCGCGGATATCCAGCCAGCCTGAGACCCCGAGTAACCGGGCGGTGACCAAATTCCGCCCGCTTCTTAAGCCAATATTCAGAAAGGTTAGCTAAAACGAGCAATATGTACCTGCTCGTCGTCGAGAGTCCGAATCCGCTTACGCCAACGCCGGCAACGGCGCTGCGGGCGCTCGGTCACATCGTGGACACGGCCGGCGACGGTCGCGAGGCCATAGCCCGGGCCTCGACCGAGCCCTACGAGGCAATCGTTCTCGACCTCGCGCCCGTGTCGCAATCCGGGCTGCTGGTGTTGCATGAAATCCGGGAATCGAATCGCATGGTGCCGATCCTGGTCCTGTCCGCCCACGATCAGATCCACGACCGGGTAACCGCGCTGATCCAGGGCGCCGACGACTACCTCGTCAGGCCGTTCACGCCGGCCGAACTGCAGGCTCGCCTCGAAACTCTGGCGAGCCGGGGATACGAGCCGAACGGGCCGACGCCGGCCTCGCGCACGACAGCGGCACAGTCGGCGCACGTCGATCGCCTGGTCGGCAACCTGCTCGAGCTCCGCGGCGACGGCGATCGCGAGATCGGCATCGTGATCAGCGAGGTCAAGCTGCAAGCCCTGCTCGAACGGGTCTGTGCCGTGCTGGGCCCGCGCGCGCGGCAAAAGGGCGTGCGACTGAAGCTGCCGCGCGAGCGCCTGCCGACCCTGCTGGTCGATGCCCGCTGGATGGAGTACCTGTTGTCGAGCATGCTGTTCACCGTGATCGACGAGAGCCCTGGCGGCACCGAGATATCGATCTCGGTCGACTGCAGCGGCGAGCATTGCGCGCTCGAGGTCGATTGCAGCGACGGCTCGAACTTCGATCTCTCACTGTTGCGCGGTTACGCCCGCTGCCTGCAGCTGCGGCTCGAACCGCCGGCGCGCGGCAACGGCATCCGCGTGTCGAACTTGCGCCGTATCTGATCGCTCGCTGCCGTTAGCGTCAATTCACGCTGGTCAAGGGCGCGCGCTTGAGGCAACCTAGGCCGACGCCAGTATCCGGGGGCCCCGCCGATGCCAGTACCCGATTTCGACGACGTGCTCGACGCCGCGCGGCGCATCGCGCCGCACGTGCATCGCACGCCGGTCATGACTTCGACCGAGTTCGACCGGCGCGTCGGCGCAAGCCTGTTTTTCAAGTGCGAAAACCTGCAAAAGGTCGGCGCGTTCAAGGCCCGCGGCGCGTGCAACGCGATCTTCGGGCTCGACGACGCGATCGCCGCGCGCGGCGTCGCCGCGCATTCGTCGGGCAATCACGCGGCGGCCGTCGCCTACGCCGCGGCGCGCCGCGGCGTGCCGGCGACGCTCGTGATCCCGCGCAACGCGCCGGCGGCCAAGCTGGCTGCGGTACGCGCCTACGGCGGCGAGATCATCGAATGCGAACCGACGCTGGCGGCGCGCGAGGCCCGCCTCGCCGAGTTCGTCGCCGCCAGCGGCGCCGATCTCGTCCACCCCTACAACGACGCGCGCGTCATCGCCGGGCAGGCGACCTGCGCGCTCGAACTGCTCGACGAAGTCCCCGACCTCGATGCGATCCTGACCCCGGTGGGCGGCGGCGGGCTGATCTCGGGCACCTGCCTGAGCGTCGCCGCGCGCGCGCCGGCGACCCGCGTGATCGGCGCCGAACCCGCCGGCGCCGACGACGCCTGCCGCTCGCGCGCGGCGGGCCGGTTGCTGCCGGCCGAAAATCCACAGACCGTCGCCGACGGGCTGCGTTCGAGCCTCGGCGAGCTGACCTGGCATTTCGTCTCGCGCGACGTCGACGAGATCCTGCTCGCCGGCGACGACGAGATTCTCGACGCCATGTACCTGACCTGGCAGCGCATGAAGATTCTCATCGAGCCGTCGGCGGCGGTGCCGCTGGCGGTCCTGCTCGCGCAGCGCGAAAAGTTCGCCGGGCAGCGTATCGGCGTGATCCTCTCCGGCGGCAACGTCGATTTGAAAAACTGCCCGGGCTGCCGCGGATGAGCGCGCCCGAAATCGGATTCGATGTCCCCGCCGCGATCGGCATGCGCATCGACGAGGTCGCGACGCCGGCGCTGCTCATCGATCTCGACGCCTTCGAGCTCAACGTCGCGACGCTGAAGCACCGGCTCGAGGCCGCCGGCGTCCGCCTGCGCGCGCACGCCAAGACCCACAAGTCGGTCGACATCGCGCGCTACCAGCTCGCCCACGGCGGCGCGATCGGCATCTGCTGCCAGAAAGTCTCGGAGGCCGAGGTCATGGTCGCCGGCGGCATCGGCGACGTGATGGTATCGAACCAGGTGGTCGATCCGGCCAGGATCGAGCGCCTCGCACGGCTCGCGACGCGCGCGCGGATACTCGTTTGCGTCGACGATTCCGGTAACGTCGCCGATCTCGCGGCCGCGGCCCGACGCCACGACGTGACGCTCGAATGCCTGGTCGAAATCGATTGCGGCGCCGGCCGCTGCGGCGTCGCCCCGGGCGCACCGGCGGTCGAGATCGCGCAGGCGATCGCGACGGCGCCCGGCCTCGCTTTCGCCGGCCTGCAGGCATACCAGGGCGCGGCGCAACATATTCGCGACCACGCGGCGCGCGCGGCGGCGATCGCGACCGCCGCCGGACACACCGCGGACACGCTGGCGCTGCTGCGCGCGGCCGGGCTCGACTGCGCCATCGTCGCCGGTGCCGGAACCGGCAGCTACGCTTTCGAGGCGGCGTCGGGGGTCTATAACGAAATGCAGTGTGGCTCGTATATCTTCATGGATGCCGACTATCAGCGGGTGCGCGACGCGCGCGGCGAGCCGATCGGCGAATTCGCCAACAGCCTTTTCATATTGACTTCGATCATGTCCAAGCCGCGTGCCGGCGCCGCGGTCTGCGACGCCGGGCTCAAGGTCATGAGCCTCGATTCCGGGCTGCCGGTCGTTTTCGACCGCAGCGATATCGAGTACGTCAACTGCTCGGACGAACACGGCGTGCTTGCCGACCCGGCGGACCGGCTGGCGTTGAACGACCGCCTGCGGCTCGTGCCCGGGCATTGCGATCCGACCTGCAATCTGCACGACTGGTACGTCGGGCTGCGCGGCGAGCGCGTCGAGTGCCTGTGGCCGGTCAGCGCGCGCGGCAAGTCCTGGTAGCCAAAAAAAACGCCGACACGAGGCCGGCGTACAAACGGAGGAGCAACAATCAGCGACCGTCGAGATGCGCGTTCAGGTCGTCGAGAATCTTCTGCTTGTCGACCTCGGCGCCCATCTCGATCATCGCGTCGGCGAAGCGGCCGACGATGTCGTTGATGGCAGCCGGGGTCAGCTGGTTCAGAATACCGATACGCACCTGGGTCGGCTCGGACAGCGTCGGCCAGATCGCGAAACCGCGCGCGCGGCAGTTGCCGACCAGTTCCTTTTCCTTGCCGGCAAGCTCGCCCGGCAGGTTGCAGACGACCAGGCTGGTCATGTTCGACGTGACTTCGCAGCCCATCGCCTCGACCGCGGCGCGCAGACCCTGCTCGTAGAACGCGTAGTCGGCGGCTTTTTGCTCGCGACCGTGCTGCAACAGCAGGCGCAAGGCCTCGTGGAAGGACGCGACCGAATACCCGGAATGCGTGCGGTGGTAGGCCGCGGCCTCGACATCTTCGCCGTTGTCGATGCACCAGTGGCGTGCACCGAGGATCGGATGATGGTCGTAGCTCGGGCAACCGCGTTGCCTGACCAGATCGATCACCTTGTCGCTGAAGCTGACCGGCGCGTAGGTGCCCGGCAGGCCGAGAATGCCTTTCTGCGGGCAGGACGCCCAGGTCGTGACCGCCGGATAGTCGTCGATGTCGAAGTAAGCGATGCCGAGGCTCGAGACGCAGTCGATGATGCCCATGACGTCGTGCTTCGCGCAGGCAGCGTCGAAACCCCGCAGGTCGTTGATGCGGCCGCTGCCGGTCTCCCAGTGCGCCATCACGGCCCACATCGGCTTGTGCTCGGCGAGCGCGGCCTCGACGATCTCGCCGGTGACCGACTGGCCATGCGGCACATTGATCGTGACGACGTTGGCCGGCTTCGGATCCAGCGAATTAGCGGCGAGGTCCTCGCGACTCGACGCTTTCAGGCGCACGTTGAGGTCGTCGATGCCGCTGAAGGTGCCGTTGACGAAGGTCACGACGGTGTCGCCCGGCAGGATCGGCGAAAACGCGCAGTCGAGTCCGCTCCAGCCGGTGCCGACGACGGCGTAGGTGTAAACGTTTTTGGTGCCGAAAACCTCGCGCAGCATCAGCTTGGCCTCTTTCATGCCGCGAATGACGTCGGCCTGCATGTGGTCGGCGACGCCGGCGGCGGCGAAGCGTTCGAGCACCCGCGGGTCGGTGTTGCCCGGCCCCGGGCCGGCCGCGAGGGTCTGCGGAATCTCGAGCTGGGGTGGAATCTGGAAATCGTGGTCGTGTTTCTGCACTCTGGCCTGTGATGTCATGGTCTCGTCTCCCGTGTTCAGTATTCTGTTCAGGCACCGTTCGGCCGGCGGCCGCCCAGCGCCTGGGTAATCTCGTCGGCGGTCTGCCGGATCGCGACGCCGAGCTCGCCCAGACGGTCGTCGACCATCCGCGCCTTCGGCCCCGACAGCGATATCGCCGCCAGCGCCTGTCCGTTTTCGTCGAAGATCGGCGCCGCGACGCAGCGCAGGCCGACCGCGTGCTCCTCGTCGTCGAGGGCGTAACCGCGCCCGCGGACGGTTGCGAGTTCTTCGCGCAATTGCGCCGGGTTGTCGATCGTGCGCTCGGTGTAGCGGCCCAGACCGCGGCGTTCGAGAATCGCCGCGAGCCGGTCGTCGTCGAGATGCGCGAGCAGCGCCTTGCCGACGCCGGAGGCATGCACCGGCGAACGACTGCCGAGCCGCACGATCATGCGCATGACCTCGCGCGACTCGACCTGGCTGATGAATACGACCTCGCCGTCGTCGATGACGCCGAGGTTGACGGTCTCGCCGCAGCGCTCCATCAAGGCCTGCATGTGTGGCCGCGCGCCGGCGACGAAATCGCGGCGCTGGACGAAGGCGTTACCCACCGTGAACGCCTTCAAACCGATATACCAGACGCCGAGTTGCGGATCCTGCTCGACGAAATCGTGTTCTTCGAAGGTGCTGAGCAGGCGATGCGCGGTCGCCGCCGGAATGCCGAGCTGGTGCGACAGATCGGTCAGGTTCATGCCGTCGGGCGTCTCGGCGAGCCGCTCGAGCAGCAGCAAGGCGCGACTTAACGATTGATTCTTGCCGTCATTGCCACGATTATTCGACCCCGGTGGCCGGCCGCGCTTGCGTGCGAGGTTGGTAATCGGACTGGTCATTGCAATACTGTAGCAGCGCGGGCGCGCCGGAACCTGTTCAAAAACGACATATTTTGTTTAAAAAAAGCTTTCAATTCTTGTATACGCCAATAAGATAATCTGTTAAATATTTGTTTTTATTGACCTAAATTGAGATATCTTTTAATTAGCTTTTTGGAAATACTTTTCATTATCTGAAAAAAGTAAAATCTAACACGCCCCGGAAGCGTTTGGCAAGACCGTCGTGGAAAGCCTGCGCGCGGCCGGGGCAAGCGTCGTTGCGTGACGCCGGTTCAGGAATTGTTCAGCCGAATCGACGACACTTCGCGACACATTCCGTTTCGCAACATCGAGCGTGGAGGCCGAATGCGAATAGCAATCTACGGTAGCGGCGGCGTCGGCGGCTACTTCGGAGGACGACTGGCGCAGCTGGGAAAAGAGGTCGTCTTCATCGCCCGCAACGAGAACCTGGCGGCGTTACGCTCGCGCGGCCTCAAGGTCGGCAGCATTGCCGGCGATTTCATTCTCGACAAGGTCAAGGCCAGCGGCAACCCGGCCGAAGTCGGCGTCGTCGACTACGTGCTGTGCGGCGTCAAGACCTGGCAGGTGTCCGGCGCGGCCAGGGCCATGCTGCCAATGGTCGGACCCGAAACGCTCGTCATTCCGTTGCAGAACGGGATCGAGGCACCCGATCAACTCATGACCGCGCTGAATCCGGCCAACGTGCTCGGCGGGCTCTGCGCGATCGTCGCCTTTCTCGAGGCACCCGGACACATCAAGCATACCGGCGGCAACCCGCTGATCCGTTTCGGTCACCTCGACAATCGTCCCGATGCGCGGGTCAACGAACTGGCCGAGGCTTTCAACCACTGCAGCGGCGTCAAGGCCAGCATCCCCGACGACATCCGGGTCGCGATGTGGCAGAAGTTCATGCTGATTACGCCGTGGAGCGGGCTCGGCTCGGTATCGCGCGCGCCGATCGGCGTGCTGCTCGAACAGCCGGAGACGCGCGCCCTGCTGACCGAGGGGATCGACGAGATTTACCGCGTCGGTCGCGCGCGCGGCGTCGGGCTGCCGGAGGACAGCGTCGCCAGAACCCTCGAAACCCTCGACAGCATCACCCCGAATTCGACCACGTCGATGCAGCGCGACCTGATTCGCGGTCGCCCGTCGGAACTCGACGCGCAATGCGGGGCGGTCGTACGGCTGGGCCTGGAAGCCGGCGTCGACACGCCGGTCAACCGCTTCTTTCTCTACAGCCTGCGCTCGCTCGAGTTACGCGCCCGCGGGCATCTCAAGTTCAACCGCCGCTCAACGCCGCGCCAGTGACTTGGCCTCGCGGCGCCGCGGGTGCAGCACGAACTCGGTGTAGCCGTTGGCCAGCTCGCGGCCCTTGAAAACGAGATCGAGCGCGGCCTGAAAGGCGACGCTGGCGTCGAAATCCGGCGCCATGTCGCGGTACTCGGGATCGCCGGCGTTTTGTCGATCGACGATCTCCGCCATCTTTTCGAAGACCTTGCGTACCTGTTCCGGCGTGGTGATACCGTGATGCAACCAGTTGGCGATGTGCTGACTCGAGATCCGCAGCGTCGCGCGATCCTCCATCAGGTTGGTATCGGAAATGTCCGGCACCTTGGAGCAACCGATGCCCTGCTCGACCCAGCGCACGACGTAGCCGAGGATGCCCTGGGCATTGTTCTCGAGTTCGCGCACGAGTTCGCCATTGGTGATCTTGCGCCCGTCGAGCAGCGGCAAGGTCAGAATGTCGTCGAGGCTCGCGCGCTGCGCCCGCGCCAGCGATTGCTGGCGCGCGGCGACGTCGACCTGGTGGTAGTGCATCGCGTGCAGCGCCGCGGCCGTCGGCGACGGTACCCAGGCCGTGTTTGCGCCGGCGCGCGGGTGCGCGATCTTCTGCTGCATCATCGCGCGCATGTTGTCCGGTGCGGCCCACATGCCCTTGCCGATCTGGGCGTGCCCCGGCAAGCCGCAGGCCAGGCCGATATCGACGTTCCAGTCCTCGTAGGCCAATAGCCAGGTCGAGTTCTTGATCTCGTTCTTCGGGATCATCGCGTCGGCTTCCATGTCGGTATGGATTTCGTCGCCGGTGCGGTCGAGAAAACCGGTGTTGATGAAAACGACGCGGTCGCTGGCCGCGCGAATGCATTCCTTCAGGTTGACCGTCGTGCGCCGCTCCTCGTCCATGATGCCGATCTTGAGCGTCTTCGGCTCGAGCCCGAGCGCGTCCTCGACCATCGCGAACAGCCGGACCGCCTCGGCGACCTCGGCCGGGCCGTGCATCTTGGGCTTGACGATGTAGACGCTGCCGCTGCGGCTATTCCGAAACTTGCCGTTGCCGAGCAGGTCGTGCCTGGCCGCGAGCGCGGTCACCATCGCGTCGAGAAAGGTTTCCGGCACTTCCTCGCCGTCGCAGGTGACCGCGTCGGTGTACATGTGGGTGCCGACGTTGCGCACGAACATCAGGCTGCGGCCGGGCACCTCGAGCGGTTCGCCGTCGGGGCCGATGTACTCGAGGTCCGGGTTGAGACTGCGCTCCATCGCCTCCTTGCCGCGCATGACCGTGGCGGTCAGGTCGCCGCGCATCAAACCCATCCAGTTACGGTAGACCCGTACCTTGTCCTCGGCGTCGACCGCCGCGACCGAGTCCTCGCAATCCATGATCGTCGTGATCGCCGACTCGATACGCACGTCGTAGATACTGGCGAGATCGCCCTGACCGATGTAATAGCCTTCGCCGATCAGCAGCTCGATGTGCAGGTTGTTGTGGCGGAACAGGATCGCTTCTGGCTGCTCCGGATCTCCGCGGTAACCGGCGAAGCACTCGCGCCAGCCCAGCTCGGTCCGGCTGCCGTCGCCCATGACGACGATGAGCTTGCCCGACCTGACCTTGTAGCGCACCGCGTAGCCGTGACTGCCGACCGCCAGCGGTACCGCCTGGTCGAGGAAGTCGCGGACGTAGCGAATAACCTGATGGCCGCGCACCGGGTTGTACTTCGCGGTGCGCTTGCAGCCGTCGACCTCGAGGATCACGTCGGTGCCATAAAGCGCGTCGTAGAGGCTGTACCAGCGCGCATTGGCGGCGTTGAGCGCGTAGCGCGCGTTGTCGACCGGCACGACCAGTTGCGGCCCGGCGATCTCGCCGACCTCGGGATCGACGTTGTCGGTGGTGACTTCGAAAGGCTCACCCTCGGGCACGAGGTAACCGATTTCCTCGAGAAAGGCCTTGTAATCGGCCAGCTCGACTCGTCCCGGCTGCTTCTTGTGCCACGCATCGATTTTCCGCTGCAGCTCGTCGCGAAACTCGAGCAGGCGCCGGTTCTCCGGGCCGAGCTCGGCATTGATTTTGGCAAAGGCCTGCCAGAAATCGGCGGCATCGACGCCGCTGCCCGGCGTTATCTCTTTTTCGATCAGATCGTAGAGGGCGCGGTCGACACTGAGACCGCTGACTTCAACTCGGTCGCTCATCGTTAAATCTGTCCTGTGTTCTTGTCGGAGGGGTGGTTGTGCCCCGGCTCAGCGCGCAAGTATATCGCCACCCGACCGGAAAACCAGCCACCGGGGGTCGTTTCCCCCGGTTTCAGACCCGTCGCGGCAACACCGACGGACCGCGGCCTGCCGACCCCAGCGCCCAGGCGGTATTGATCGCGAGCGTCGACACGACGATCGCGCCGCCGAGAAGCGTGCGCTCGCCGGGGACCTCGTCGAGGACCAGCCAGACCCAGACCGAACCGAGCACGGTTTCGAGCAGCAGCAGCAAGCCGACCTCGGCGGCCGGAATATAGCGCGGACCGATGAACATCATCGCCGTCGCCAGCGGAATCATGTAGACCCCCATGATCAGCAGATAGCCCATGTCGGAGACCGTCACGTCGAGCGGCGCGGCCAGCGGCAACATCAGGATCGCGGTCAGCACGCCGCTGCACGAGATCGCGGCCAGGGTCGAGCTCTCCGGGTAGCGCCGCGCGAAGGTGAGTCCGCAGGCGAGAAAGAACGCGCCGAGCAGCGCGACCGCGTCGCCGAGCAGGCTGCTGGTGGCGTCGCCGGTGCCCGACGCGATGACGCCGACGCCGAACGCGACCAGCGCGATCGCGAGCAGCGCGCGCGCCTCGATTTTCTCGCCGAGCAGGAAGCGGCTGACGATCGCGGCGAACAGCGGCGTGGTCGCGAGGATCACGAGCGCGTTGGCGATGCTGGTATGCGTGATCGCGAACATGAACGAGATGGTGCCCGCCGAGTAGGCGGCGACCTTGAGCAGCCCCGTGCCCCTCACGCTGCGATACTGCCGCCAGACCCGGTTGGGGTGCATGAAGCTGACGACCAGCCACATGCCGAAGGCGAGAAAGAGCGCGCGATAGAAGATGATCGTCCAGTGATCGGCCGCGATCAGGCGCGTCAACAGGCCGTCGGGCGAGATGATGAGCACGCCCGCCGCGGTAATCGACAGGCCTTTGGCATGGTTCGAAAGCATCGCCGCATTCTAGAGCAAACGCGGCCTCGAATGACAGCCGCCGCGGACGTCCCGCGCGAGCCTGTCGCGGTGCGAACGAAACGGGTAAACTGTGCCGGGTCCACGCAATCGATCCGCGAACTTGAACACACAGCCTGCCACCCGCAGCGGCGCCGAGGCGCTGATCGCGGGACTCCGCGACAACGGCATCGACCGAATCTTCTGCATTCCCGGCGAAAGCTACCTCGCGGCGCTCGACGCGCTCTACGATTGCCCCGAGATCGAGTTGATCGTTTGCCGCAACGAGGGCGGCGCCGCCTACATGGCGGAGGCCGACGGCAAGCTGACCGGCCGTCCCGGCGTCTGCTTCGTCACCCGTGGGCCCGGCGCGATGAACGCCAGCGGCGGCCTGCACGTCGCGCTGCAGGATTCGACGCCGATGATCCTGCTCGTCGGCCAGGTCGCGCGCCGCGATCTCGACCGCGAAGCCTTCCAGGAGATCGATTACCGCCGCGCGTTTTCGCAAGTTGCCAAGTGGGTCGCGCAGGTCGACGACGCCGATCGGATACCCGAGTACCTGAACCGCGCGTTCAGCGTCGCCACCGGCGGCCGCCCGGGCCCGGTGGTGCTGGCGCTGCCCGAGGACATGCTCGCGGACCGGACCACCGCCGGCGACGCCGGCCCGTGGCGGCCGGTCGAGATCAGCCCCGCGGCGGAAGACGTCGCCGGCGTCGGCGAAATCCTCGCCGCCAGCGAGCGCCCGTTCGTCATCGTCGGCGGCAGCGGCTGGAGCGACGCGACTCGCGTCACGCTCGAGAACTTCGCCGCCGAAAACAACCTGCCGATTGCCAACTCGTTTCGCTGCCAGGATTATTTCGACAACCAGCACGCCTGTTACGCCGGCGATCTCGGCCTCGGCGTCAACCCGGACCTGGTGCGGCGAATTCGCGAGGCCGACTGCCTGCTCGTGATCGGCGCACGGCTCGGCGAGATGACGACCGGTGGCTTCACGCTGCTCGACATTCCGCGCCCGCGCCAGCGCCTGATCCACGTCCACGCCGGCATCGAGGAGCTCGGCCACGTCTACCAGCCGGAGCTCGCGATCAACGCAACCCCGGCGCGCTTCGTCGCGGCGCTTGCCAATTGCCGGATCGATACCGGCGCCGCCTGGCGCGAGCGGGTCGAGGCCGCGCACGCCGACTACCTTGCCTGGAACGCGCCGCTCGCCAACGACGGCGAGGTGCAACTCGCCGAGATCGTCCATGCGCTGCGCCGCCTGGTTCCTGAAGATGCGCTGGTCTGCAACGGCGCCGGCAACAACACCTGCTGGCTGCATCGATTCTTCCGCTATCGCCGCTACCGTACGCAGCTCGCGCCGACCAGCGGCACGATGGGTTACGGTCTGCCGGCGGCGATCGCGGCCAGGCTGCGCCATCGCGAACGGACCGTCGTCGCCTTTGTTGGCGACGGCGACCTGATGATGAACCTGCAGGAATTCGCGACCGCGGCACAGTATCGCCTTGGGCTCGTGCTGATCGTCGTCAACAACGGCATCTACGCGACGATTCGCATGCACCAGGAGCGGGATTATCCGGCGCGGGTGATCGGCACCGACATGGTCAATCCGGACTTCGTCGCGCTGGCCGAGGCGCACGGCGCGCACGCCGAGCGGGTGTCGCGGACCGACCAGTTCGAGGCGGCCTTTGGCCGCGCGCTGGACAGCAGGCGGCTGGCGCTGATCGAAGTCCGGATCGAGCCCGGGGTGCTGACGCCGACGGCGACCGTGGCGAGTCTGCGTGCGCGAGGCTGACGCCGCGGCGGTAGGCTATTTCGCGAATTGCCTGTAGTATTGCTGGCGCTCCTTTTCGATCGGCATCATTCCGGATGGACATAGAATCTCTAATGATCCAGAGTCTGCAGCTGCTCGGCCTCGGCATGGGCGCCGTGTTCATCATCCTGACGGCGTTGATCGGCCTGATCACGCTGGTCGCGAAGCTGGTACCCGAAGAGAGCCGCCCGGCGGCCGCCAAACCGCAAGCCGGGGTGCCGCCGTCCGCGGTACCGGCCGACCACGTCGCGGCGATCACCGCGGCGCTTCATCTGCATCGAAGAAAAAGGTAACGCCCATGGCGAATCCCCTGCTGATCACCGACCTCGTGCTGCGTGACGCGTCACAGTCGCTGCTCGCGACGCGCGTGCGCATCGAGGACATGCTGCCGATCTGCGACCAGCTCGACCGGGTCGGCTACTGGTCGCTCGAAACCTGGGGTGGCGCGACCTTCGACGCGTGCATTCGCTACCTCGGCGAGGA
>JAHEKJ010000125.1 GCA_024638385.1 Gammaproteobacteria bacterium
TCCAGTCCATTATTTATTGTTTGGGAAGAAACACATAACGCTGCCCATCAGCGGTGCGGCTTTACCGCGTCTGACTGCATGCCTTTGTTATGAGACGTTCTCCTGTAAATATCTACAGAGGATTTAAGATGTTTGTCATTGTTTGCCAAGTACGACGATCTTACCGCCGGCCTGATTCGCATCCATTAATTCATGTGCCTGGACAAGTTCCTCAAATTTGAAGACAGGACCCGTTTGGATCATGAGTTTACCTTTCTCTACTAACTCAACATAGTGTTGAAGCTGTTCAATGCTGATATCGGCTGAACCCCCGCTATAAGAGGTTAATTTAACTCCAGTTGGAATATCGCTCATTGGTTCGAAGGTTTCCAGTGTCCACTTACCACCGAGGATACCGGTCATACAAACAATTCCTCCGACGCGAACACAACGAAGTGAATCTAAAAGAGTTGTTGTTCCTATGAGGTCCAGGACTCGATCAAATGGCCGGTGCTCGCAATCTTTGAATTGCCGCTCCAACGATCCGTCATCAACCCAGACCTCGTCAGCACCTGCCTTCTTAAGCATTTCGATCTTCGAGGAACTTCTCGATGTGGTAGCCACGAATAACCCGGCATCCTTGGCCAGAGCCAGAGCGGCCATGCCGATTGAAGATGTACCACCACGGATCAGGATCGATTGAGCACGATCAATCTCAAGTCCAATATGCAAAGAACCATGAGTGGTCTGTAGCATTTCCGGAAGGGCAGCCAGGTTCTCCCAGGGGAGTCTTGTCGAGAGTGGAAATACACATGAATGAGGAACAAGAGTGTATTCCGCGTATGAGCCATCGAAATCTCTGCCCATTCCGCCCATGATTGAAGCCACAATACTACCGATCTCGATATTCATGCCACCGCTAGCAACCACTTCTCCAACACATTCAATCCCGAGAACTCGAGGAAATTTCACCGAGGGGGAGTCGCCGTTCCGGGTAAACCACTCTGAACGATTCAACCCGAACGCTCGAATTCGAATCAATGCCCAGCCAGGGCGGGGCTCCGGGCGATCGATCTCCTCCAAAGAGAAATGGTCTGGGCCGCCCGGTTCCCTAATAATCCAGGCTTTCACAATTAGGAAGGGATTATAAGTCGGTAAACCATCTCGAGTCTCATAACGCTGCGCTCAGCGGCGGCCCAAAGTGAGCGAAGCGAGCTTTGGGGCGTCCGGCTGCAGCGCCTTGTTATGTGGCAAATTTGTCATTTGATTCTGTAGCCCGAATGACAAGCTACACATGCAGATGTGATGTTCGATAAAGCTTTGTAAGTTTGCGATACGTCTCCCTCTTGCGCTGTTAATGCGAAACGGCTGGCTGCTTTATGCATTGTGGTGCCTGCTTGACGCATTTCCTCGGGCATGAATTTGGCCATGTGGCTGGCCCCGTGGGATTCCAGAGAACTCATTCCCAACCGATACTCGGCTGTCTCCGCCGCTTTATCTAGTTCCCCATTACCGAGATAGATAAGAATTTCGTTTACGGCGGCTAAATGATCTCGCATGTTGGACATCATATGCTCTTGCATCATTTGAGGTAGCTCTACAAGTACTCTTGAATCGTTGGCTATTGCAGGGCTAAATGGAAGACAAGTTATTAATACTGCGACGGGGAGATAGTGATTTTTACTCATGCTTCTAGATTGGAGTTGCCAAATAACGCCTCGCATCAGCGGCGCGGCTTTGCCGCGTCCGTCTGCATGCGCTTGTTATGTGTATTTTCTGCATATTCTTTTGAAGGTCTGGAAAAACAAACTATGAGTCAGGCAGTGCTTGAAATTCTTTTCTCTTACTCTCAAACCACTCGTCCATGGCTCCAGGAGTTTGCATCAGTTCTCTCATTTTATTTGCTGCCTCAAGATGAGCTTCATCGTTGCTTTGGAACATTTCCATTCCATGCTGTTTGCTCATTTCGGCGATTTCCTCGAATGTCTCGGCTTGAAATTCCTTGTCGCATGCTCCCCCGAGCTGGTTGCAGGTCATCGTCTTCAAAATAATCTCCTTCAATCTTTAATACACATAACAGTGATATAGGCGGAATCCGTATTTTGTGAGGATAGACGGAATCCGTATATGCTGTTTGAATTTCGGGTGCTGATTCTGCATTGTTTTCGACGCTCCAGGGAAGGCCGGAATCACCGCCGTGTGAACAAGGCAGCAACGTGAAAAGCTTTCCGAGATCGTGTTCCGCGGACGAAAATACCGCAATATCAATGTGTTACAAAGCTTTCGAATTGGCGTTCCGGTGCTCGTCACGCCATGCCGGAACTTCGATGGACTCTTGCGACGGATTGCCGATGGCCGGTAATCTGGCAGCCTATGTCGACGATCGATCAGGGACGAAATACTGCAACTCGCTCAAAAAAAAGCGCGCCGGTAAGGCGCGCCGAAGTTTTCCCGTCGCGAGGAGTCGTCATCCGGTTTGCAGGTAACTCTCCAGCGAATCGTCGAGCGCGTCTTTCCACGGCGTGTGATGGGCCGGCGCCTTGGTCCCGGTTAGCGGCGAGACGTAGCCGTTGTCGCGGAAGGTCATGATGTCCTTCTTCTTGTGCTTCTTCCACTCGAAGAACGCCTGGTTGGCGGCGTCGATGTCGAGTTCCGGGTAGTCGGTCATGTCCATCAGCTCCTTCGTGTAGGCGCCCTGGTAGCGGATGCAGGCATAGTCGTCCTCGAGCGCGTCCTCTTCGGCGCGCCACTTGTCGATGTCGGCGTGCATCTCCGCCTGCGACGGCAGGTCGATGCGGCCCATGATCACGTCGCGCACGTACCAGGCCTGGGCATCGAACATGTTGAACGTGTACCACTGATCCTGCATGCCGAGGTAGAACAGTTTCGGGTTGTGTTCCCAGACCACGCCCTTGTACAGGTTGACCGGGTAGAGCCGGTTGTTGGTGCGCAGCTTGAGGTTCTCGGCCATGAACGGAAAGTGGTGCAGGTAACCGGTACAGAGGATTATCGCGTCGACCTC
Organism: Gammaproteobacteria bacterium; assembly: GCA_024638385.1. Taxonomy (GTDB): domain Bacteria; phylum Pseudomonadota; class Gammaproteobacteria. Next base: position 3,002 of record JAHEKJ010000125.1, read on the forward strand.
GGCGGTGCTGCCGTCCTTGAAGGTCGCGGTGTTGCCCTCGACCTTTTCCAGCAACGGCACTTCCTTCCAGTTATCCGGCCACTTGTATCCCATCGGCGCGGTGCGGTGCGAAACGGTGACCGATTTGCAGCCGTATTTCCAGCATTGCGAACCGATGTCCTCGGCCGAGTAGGACGTGCCGATGATCAGGATGTCCTTGTCCTTGAATTCCATTGCGTCGCGAAAATCGTGCGCGTGCAGGACGCGGCCCTTGAAGGATTCGAAACCGGGGAAGTAGGGTACGTTCGGCGTCGAGAAGTGGCCGGTCGCGACGATGACGTGGTCGAACTCCTCGGTGTACTCGACGTCCTTGGTATTGTCCTGCACGGTGACGTGGAACATGCCCTCGTGCTCGTCGTACATGACGTGCCGCACCGGGGAATTGAAACGCACCCAGTGGCGCACGCCGGCCTTCTTGACCCGGCCCTCGATGTAATCGAACAGCACCGCGCGCGGCGGGTAGGAGGCGATCGGTTTGCCGAAATGCTCCTCGAAGGAATAGTCGGCGAACTCGAGGCCTTCCTTCGGCCCGTTCGACCACAGGTAGCGATACATGCTGCCGTGAACCGGCTCGCCGTACTCGTCGAGGCCGGTGCGCCAGGTATAGCGCCACAGCCCGCCCCAGTCTTCCTGCTTTTCGAAGCAGACGATATCCGGGATATCGGCGCCTTTTTCCTTCGCCGATTGAAAGGCCCTCAGTTGCGCCAGCCCGCTGGGGCCGGCTCCGATGACTGCGACACGCTTGCTCATTAATTCCTCCAACATTCTGATTTGAGATGGCTTTTCCGGCGCGGCCGGTTGTTATGTCTGTTTTCGCGGCAAGCTTACCCCGGCCCCGCGCAGCCCCGCTATTGTGGATTCCCCGTAGTCTCCCGGGTGACCCGACTTTGGCTTAGTCGGTAGGCAGTTGGTCGAACTGCAGGTGGAGGCGGACGAGCTGCGCGAGCGTGCGCGCGCCGAGCTTCTTCATGACTTGCGCGCGGTGCACCTCGACCGTGCGCTCGCTGATGCCGAGGTCGGCGGCGATCGCCTTGTTGGCGACGCCCTGCGCGACCAGCTCGAACACTTCGCGCTCGCGTTCGGTCAGCGCGGTGAGCCGCGCGCGCGTCTGCTCGCGATCGAGCTTCTGGTGCCAGCGACCCGACTCGAGATCGAGCGCCTGCTGGATGCGGTCGACGAAGTCCGGCTCGTTGACCGGTTTGCGCATGAAGTCGAGCGCGCCCTCGCGCATCGCCTCGACCGCCATCGGCACGTCGCCGTGGCCGGTGATGAAGATGATCGGCAGGGTCGAGCCGCTCGCCTTGAGCCGCCGCTGCAGTTCGAGTCCGGTCATGCCGGGCATGCGGATGTCGATCACCAGGCAGCCGCGCTGGCTGCCATCGTGGTCGGCGAGGAAGTCGTCGGCGCTGGCGTAGCAGCGGTACGGCAATTCGGCCGATTCGAGCAGCATGCCCATCGAGTCGCGCACCGCGGCGTCGTCGTCGATGATGTAGACCCGCTGCTCGCTCATGCCGCGGCGAGGCTGAAGTGAAAGGTCGCGCCGCTGCCCTTGTTGTTGGCGAACTCGAGCCGGCCGCCGTGCGCGGCGATGATCGAACGGCTGATCGACAGGCCGAGTCCCATGCCCGACGGCTTGTTGGTCGCGAACGGCTGGTAGAGTTGCTTCTCGAGTTGCTGCGAGATGCCGGTGCCGCTATCGACGATCGCGATGCGTACGCGGCCGTCGCGGGCTCCGGCTTCGAGCACGATCTTGCTGCCCGGCGGACAGCGCTTGGCCTGCATCGATTCCATGCCGTTGCGCAGCAGGTTCAGGATGACTTGCTGAATCTGCACCGGGTCGCAGCGCACCGGCGGCAACCTGTCGTCGATGCGCAGTACGATGATGAAGTTGCGCAGTTGCGCCTCGACCTCGGCGAGATCGTGGATCTCGCGCAGTAACCGGGTCGGCTCGACCGTTTCCTGCAGGCTGTCGCGCGGGCGCGTCAGCTCCTGCATGCGCTCGATCACGGCGCCGGCGCGGTGCGCCTGCTGGCTCAGCTTTTCGAGCCCGTCCTCGAGCCGCTCGATCGCCGGCACCGGCTTGCGCAGGAAGCGCAGGCACGATTGCGCGTACATCGAGATCGCGGTCAGCGGCTGGTTGATCTCGTGGGCGATGCCGGCGGCCATCTCGCCGAGCGTGTTCAGGCGGTCGACCCGCGCTAGCAGGTTGCGCTGTTCGCGGACTTCCCTTTCCGCCTGGCGTTGTGCGCTCAGGTCGCGGATCAGGATGACGTACTTTCGTTCTGCTAAATCGACGATTTCGTGCATCGACAGCGCCAGCGGAAATTCGCGGTCGCGGCGGTCGCAACCGTTGAGCTCGACCTCGCGCGGCGCCGACGCGGCGCCGTCGCGCCGGCGCTGGAAATACTGATCGAACTCGCGGTAGTAGTTGGCCGCGATCAGCGTGCGGCAATGCTGGCCGCGGACTTCGTCGGCCTGGTAGCCGAACATCGCGCTGGCGGCCTGGTTGAACGCCTCGATCGCACCCGCCGCGTCGACCGTGATCACCGCCTCGATCGCCGCGTCGACGATTGCCTGGGCGTAGGCCTCGGCGCGCACCAGCGCCGCCTCGGCATGCTTGCGGTCGGTGATGTCGGTAATCAGTCCCTCGAGAATCGCGACCCCGTCGCTGCGATGGTCGACGACCCGACCGCGCTCCCAGACCCATTTCTCGTCGCCGTCGCGGGTGATGATGCGGTACTCGACCTCGAAGGGTTCGCCGCGGTCGGCGGCCTCGCGCACGGTGCGATCGACGTAGTCGATCATGTCGGGATGGGTAAAGTCGCCCCACAGCACCTGCTGGCTCTCGATCTCGTGGCGGTGATAACCGCACAGCTCGAAGCAGCCGTCGCTGACGAAGTCCATCGGCCAGTGCTTGAGATTGAGGCAGCGGTAAGCCATGCCCGGCAGGTTTTGCAGCAGGGTTTCCAGGCGATCGGTATGCGCGCTTTGCGCCTGCCTGGTTTTCAATGCCTGGGGGGCCTTGGCCATCGCACCTGCTCGCGGCGGAAACCGATGACGATAACCCAGGAGCGCGCCCGGTTGCAATCGCGTCGGCGCTGGGGTTTGATATACGCCTCTACCGACTGCGACCCCGGCCGATGCCCGACCCGGAACCCGATCTGAAAAACGTCGAATCGATGCTCGCGCAGCATAGCGTCAAGGCGCTCGAGATCGCGATCGGCAAGCAGGTGCGCCTGCAGCGCAAGCGCCTGAACCTGACCGTCGCGGCGCTCGCGCGCCAGGCCGACCTGTCGACGGGCATGTTGTCGAAGATCGAAAACGGCCAGACCTCGCCGTCGCTGGCGAGCCTGACGTCGCTCGCCAACGCGCTGCACGTGCCGGTCACGTCGTTTTTCCGCGGCTACGAGGAGCAGCGCGACGTGACCTATATCCGCGCCGGCGAGGGGCTGACGATCGAGCGTCGCGGTTCCGGCGCCGGCCATCAATACCAGTTGCTCGGCCACACGATCGGCAAGCCGTACAACATCGAGCCCTACCTGATTACGATCAGCGACGAATCCGAGGTATTCCCGGTGTTCCAGCACGCCGGTATGGAGCTGATCTACATGCTCGAGGGCCGCGTCGCCTATCGCCACGCGAACCGGGTGTATACGCTGAACCCGGGCGACACGCTGTTCTTCGACGCCGAGGCGTCGCACGGCCCCGACGAGATCCAGAAACTGCCGTGCCGCTACCTGTCGATCATCGTATCGGAGGCCGACCGTTGATGGCGTTTGTTTTCCTGACAGGAAACATAATTTAATATCAGTTGACTCGTCGGCGCGCCTCGATTAGGCTTTGCCGACTTCTTTGGCTTGCCGGAGGCTCCCATGTGCGGAATCGTCGGATTATTCATCAAGAACCCCGAGCTCGAGGCCGACCTCGGCAAACATCTCGCCGCGATGCTCGCGGAAATGACCGACCGCGGCCCCGACAGCGCCGGCGCCGCGATCTATCACGACCCGGTCGCGAAGGGCGCGGCCAAGGTCACGGTGCTGGCCGAGGACGCGGCCTACGACTGGGACGCGCTCGCCGACGAAATGCGCAAGGGATTCGGCAAGGACGCGAAGGTCGCGGTACGCCGCGACCACGCCGTGCTGAAGGCCAGCGCGAGCCCCGCCGACGTGCAGGGCTGGCTCGCGCAACTGCACCCGGAACTGCGCGTCAACAGCGCCGGCGAGGCGATCGAGATCTACAAGGGCAAGGGCTCGCCGCGCGAATTCATCGCCAATTTCGGCCTCGCCGAGTTCAGCGGCACGCACGCGCTCGGCCACACCCGCATGGCAACCGAATCGGCGGTCACGACCGAGCACTCGCACCCGTTCTCGACCGGGCTCGACCTGTGCCTCGTGCACAACGGTTCGCTGTCGAACCACAACCGCCTGCGCGAGGTACTGCGCAAGAAGGGCATTCGCTTCCAGACCGACAACGACAGCGAGGTCGCCGCCGGCTACCTCGCGTGGCGGCTGCAGGAAGGCGACAGCCTCGATGAAGCGCTCGGCCACGCGCTCGAGGATCTCGACGGCTTCTACACCTTCGCGATCGGCAGCCGCGACGGCTTCGCCGTGCTGGTCGACCCGATCGGCTGCAAGCCGGCGGTCATGGCCGAGACCGACGACTGGGCCGCGATGTCGTCCGAGTTCCGCGCGATCGCGACGCTGCCCGGCGTCGACGATGCGCGCATCTGGGAGCCGGTGCCGACACAGATCTACAGCTGGCACCGGGAGTAGGCGATGCAGACTTTCGACCTGAAGAACTCGACCGTGCGCGAACTGAATGCGGCGCTGCACGACGAGGCCTCGGCCGGCGCCGAGTTTCACGTCGTCCACCCGAACGGCAAGCACTCGGTCGCGGTCGGCGCGATGTACGACACGCGCGTGACCATCGACGGCCATGTCGGCTATTACTGCGCCGGCATGAACCAGCACGCGACGATCACGGTCAACGGCAACGCCGGCTCGGGCTGCGCCGAGAACATGATGTCGGGCACGGTGCGCGTGACCGGCAACGCATCGCAGTACTGCGGCGCGACCGCCCACGGCGGCCTGCTCGTGGTCGAGGGCGACACCTCGTCGCGTTGCGGCATTTCGATGAAAGGCGTCGACATCGTCGTCGGCGGTTCGGTCGGCAACATGTCGGCGTTCATGGCGCAGAAGGGCCGCCTCGTCGTCTGCGGCGATGCCGGCGACGCGCTCGGCGATTCGCTCTACGAGGCGCGGATCTACGTCGGCGGCGAGGTCGCGAGCCTCGGCGCCGACTGCATCGAGAAGGAAATGCGCGACGAGCACGTCGCCGAGCTCACGGATCTGCTCGCGCGCGCCGGCATGAAGGATGCCGATATTGCGAAATTTCGCCGCTACGGCTCGGCGCGCAAGCTCTACAACTTCAGCATCGACCACGCCGGCGAATACTAGGAGACACCGATGAGTAATTCAGACGAATTCAAGGGTCGGCTGCGCGAGTCGGCGACATTCCCGCGCTCGGTCATCGCCGAGATCCAGCGCGCCGCGGTCGAGGGCATTTACGACATCCGCGGCGGCGGCGCCAAGCGCCGGGTACCCGGTTTCGACGACCTGCTGTTCCTCGGCGCGAGCATGTCGCGCTACCCGCTCGAGGGTTACCGCGAGCGCTGCGACACCGACGTAATGCTCGGCACCCGATTCGCGAAGAAGCCGATCGAGCTTAAGATCCCGATCACGATCGCGGGCATGAGCTTCGGCGCGCTGTCGGCCGAGGCCAAGGAGGCGCTCGGTCGCGGCGCCAGTATCATGGGTACGAGCACGACCACCGGCGACGGCGGCATGACGCCCGAAGAGCGCGGCCAGTCGAAGATCCTGGTCTACCAGTACCTGCCGTCGCGTTACGGCATGAACCCGGTCGACCTGCGCAAGGCCGACGCGATCGAGGTCGTCGTCGGTCAGGGCGCGAAGCCCGGCGGCGGCGGCATGCTGCTCGGGCAAAAGATTTCCGACCGCGTCGCCGAGATGCGCGACCTGCCGAAGGGCATCGACCAGCGCAGCGCCTGCCGCCATCCGGACTGGACCGGCCCGGACGATCTCGAGATCAAGATCGCCGAGCTGCGCGAAATCACCGACTGGCAGGTGCCGATCTACGTCAAGGTCGGCGCGACGCGCACGTTTTACGACGTGACGCTGGCGGTCAAGGCCGGCGCCGACGTGGTCGTCGTCGACGGCATGCAGGGCGGCACCGCCGCGACCCAGGACGTGTTCATCGAGCACGTCGGCATCCCGACCTTGCCGGCGACGCGGATCGCGGTCGAGGCGCTCAAGGAACTCGGCATGCACCGCAAGGTGCAGCTGATCGTCTCCGGCGGCATCCGCAGCGGCGCCGACGTGGCCAAGGCGCTCGCGCTCGGCGCCGACGCGGTCTCGATCGGCACCGCCGCGATGATCGCGCTCGGCGACAATAGCCCCAAGTACGAGCAGGAATACAACAAGCTCGGCACCTCGGCCGGCTACTACGACGACTGGCAGGCGGGGCAGGACCCGGCCGGAATTTCGACGCAGACGCCGGAGTTGTCGAAGAAGCTGGATCCGGAACTCGGTGGCCGCCGGCTGGCCAATTATCTCAACGTGTTGACGCTCGAGACGCAGACGCTCGCGCGCGCCTGCGGCAAGAGCCACGTGCATAACCTCGAGCCGGAAGATATGGTAGCCTTGACTCTCGAGGCCGCCGC
>JAHEKJ010000126.1 GCA_024638385.1 Gammaproteobacteria bacterium
CCCTTGCTGTCCTTGGTGATGAAGAACAGCGTGCCGGCGCCGAGCACCGGTTGGCCCAGGTCCTTGTCCGCGTAGGCCGGAAAGTAGAAGAAGTCGGCGTCGAGGCCCATTTTCGTGCCCTTCGGAAAGAAGGTCGGAATGAACGATGCCTGGCGGTGCATGTAGCACTGCGGCGGCGACGAAAACAGGCCCTTCGGGCTGTCGCGAAAATCGGTCGACGCGACCACGCCGGCGCCGCCGGCGACGAACTTGTCGTTGCGCGCGAAGTAACCGAATTCCTCGATCGCGTCGACGACGCGGTAATCGTCGAACTTGATTTCGTTTGCGACCCACGCATCGTAGACCTCGGGCGGCTGGGTACGCAGCATCATTTCCTCGACCCAGTCGGTGGCCGGCCAGCCGGTCGCGCCGCCGGAGCCGAGGCCGATGCACCACGGCGTTTCGCCTTCGGCGGCGATTTGCTCGGTCAGCGCCTTCAAATCTTCCATCGTCTCGGGGATTTCGTAGCCGGCGTCGTCGAAGTTGTCCGGCGAGTACCAGACCAGCGACTTGACGTCGATCTTGAACGGGAACGCGTACAGGCGCTCCCTGTCGTCGGGGCCGGTGTAAGTGCCGAGCCCGACCCAGCTGCTGCCGGCGGCGTAGTTTTGCTCGAGCCAGTCGGCGGTGTCCTGCCCGAGCGGCTCGACGAAACCCTTGGAGACGAGGTTCTGGATCAGCCCCGGCTGTGGCAGCACGGCAATATTCGGCGGGCTGCCGGCCTCGGTGTCGATGACGATCTGCTGCTCGTAGCCTTCCGACGAGGCGTAGTTGGCGGTCGCCCCGGTAGCCTTTTCAAAGTAGGCCAGCACGTTCTCGATGATTGCCTGGTCGTCGCCGCGCCACGGGCCGAAAATGTTGACCGTTTCGCCCTTGAGGTCGTGTGCCGCGGCGTAAGCGTCATAACTTTTCCAGTTGAATCTCGCATCCTTGCCGGGCGGAAACTTCAGGTCGGCGGCAAAAGCGAGGCTCGAAGCCACGGCGAAGACGATCGCGATGGCGAAACGCAGCAGATCCATAGTTGTGTCCCCCGGATATTTTAGTTATGGTGGTATAAATCAAGTTTTGTGAATTATTCACACAATTCCCGGGCAGTGTCAAGATAATGCGGCAAAGCCAAGGCATTTGCCCTACTCGGTAGCGATAGTCGTGCAAAATTCCTTCCCCGAAAGTTTCAGTTTTCATCGCGACGATTTCCCGGCGGATTTCGTCTTCGGCGCCGCGACCTCGGCCTACCAGATCGAGGGGCGACAATTCGGCGGCGCCGGTTCCTGCCACTGGGACACGTTCGCCGCGACGCCCGGCAACGTCCCGCGCGGCGATGATGGCGCGCGCGCCTGCGACCACTACCATCGCTATGCCGAGGATCTCGACCTGGTCGCCGCCGCCGGCCTCGACGCCTACCGGTTCTCGGCGTCCTGGGCGAGGGTGATGCCGCGAGGCACCGGCGAGGTCAACGTGGAAGGCGTCGATTTCTACGACCGCCTGGTCGATGCGATCTGTGAGCGTGGCCTGCAACCGTTCCTGACTCTGTATCACTGGGAATTACCATCGCCGCTGGCCGATCGCGGTGGCTGGTGCAACGCCGACATCGCCGCCTGGTTCGCCGACTACGCCGATGTTCTGCTCGCGCGCATCGGCGACCGGCTGCACGCGGTCGCACCGATCAACGAGCCCTGGTGCGTGGCCTGGCTGAGCCATTTCCTCGGCCTGCACGCGCCCGGGCTGCGCGACATCCGTGCGGCGACGCGGGCGTTGCACCACGTCCTGCTCGGCCACGCGCGCGTGCTCGAGGTCGTGCGCGCGCGCGGCGCCGGCGCCGCCGGCGCGGTGTTCAACTTCGAGTACGCCGCGCCGGCCGACGGGTCCGACGCGTCGGCGCGCGCGGCGCGCTTCTACGACGGGGTTTACAACCGCTGGTTTCTCGAGGCGGTCTGCCACGGTGCCTACCCCGCGGACGTGCTCGAGCTGCTCGAGCCCCACCTGCCCGACGGCTGGCAAGATGATCTCGCGACGATCGCCGCGCCGCTCGACTGGATCGGCATCAATTACTACACCCGCAAACTGATCGCCGCGGCGCCGGGGCGGGCCTTGCCGGCGGTGGCCGAAACAGTCGGCGACCTGCCGCAGACGTCGATGGGCTGGGAGATCTATCCCGCCGGGCTCGGCGAATTCCTGCGCCGGGTCGCCGCCGCGAGCGGCGGCAAGCTGCCGATCTACGTGACCGAAAACGGCATGGCGGGAGCCGACGAAGTCGTCGCCGGCGCGATCGACGATCGCGCGCGCATCGCCTACCTCGATGCGCACGTCGCCGAGGCAAGGCGCGCGCTCGCCGACGGGGTCCCGCTCAAGGGATACTTCGTCTGGTCGCTGCTCGACAATTACGAGTGGGCCTGCGGCTACGATAAGCGCTTCGGCCTCGTGCATGTCGACTTCGACAGCCTCGAGCGCAGGCCCAAGCGCTCGTGGTACGCGCTGCGTGACGCGTTGCGGCCGACCGCGTAAGCCCGCCGAAACCGCGCTTGAGCCACGCTAAACGCGGTCTTTAGAATAAATCGATTGTGCAGTGCAGCAAAGTCACTATATTAACCCTCGAATCAAGACCGGCGGTCCGGCGTGATCGCAAGACGCCAGCAACGCCGCCTTGATCGATCGAACGCGCCGCGATCCGGTGCATCGATAACCGGGGTTCCGCGCCGCGATTCGGCCGGGAACAAACGGCGCCCGCCCGCGATCCGGGCCGGCGCGAGTGACTCGAAGGAGATTGAATACAATGGCAAACGTGATTCCTGCCCTGGCGCAAGGTATCGAAAGTTTGCGCCTCTACCTGACCCGCGAACGTATTCGCCGGTCATTGTTATCGCGCAGCGACCACGCGCTCGACGATATCGGCGTATCGCGCGAACTGCTCGAACGCGGCGCCGGTCTCTGGCCGTGGCGCAGCGACGGCGAAGCCGCGACGGTTTCGGTGGCATCGGTCGCCAGATTGACCAACCGCCTGCGCTTGCGCCGCGCGTTTCGCGAGCTCGAGGAGCGGCGCGACCGCGAAGCGGCGATTGCCGGCACCGCCCACGAGCGTATCGCCGACGCGATGCGCCGCGGCCGGCTCGCAACCGGCCCGGCCGAATCCTGGTCAATCACCCGGAAAAGGCTTGCGGGCCTGTCGCGCCTCCGCGCAACGGGCTCGTAACTCGAGGCTCCGATATCAGGCGGGACCGGTGGCCTGGCTGCCGGTTTCGCCGAAAAAAGCGCCGTAGGGTGCAAGTTTCACTCGATTGGCTTCCAGTTCGGCGCCGAATCCGGCGTCGTCGAAAGGGTTTATCGCGCCGAGGTCGGGCAGCTCGATCGTCACCGGCGAGGCGTCGAGGTTGAAGCAGGCGATCAGGTTTTGCCCGGGATGGCGGCGGCTGAAAACGAGGCTCTCGCCAGGGCTGTCGAAAAAGCGGATATCGCCGCGGCGCAGCGCCGGCTGGCGCCGACGCCAGGCCAGAATTTCCCGGCACTGATTCAACACCGAGTTCGGGTCGTCGCGCTGCAGCGATACCGCGAGTCGGCGGTGACTCTCCGCGACCGGCAGCCAGGGCCTGGCGCCGCTGAAGCCGAGGTTGGGCGCCTCCGCGTCCCACGGCATCGGCGTGCGGCAGCCGTCGCGGCCCTTGAACTCCGGCCAGAAGGCGATGCCGAACGGGTCGCGCAAGTCCTCCCAGGCGATTTCGGCCTGCGGCAGTCCGAGCTCTTCGCCCTGGAACAGGCAGACATCGCCGCGCAGCGAGAACAGCAGCGCGAGCAGCACGCGCGCGAGTTCCGGCGGCGCATCGGCGTCGCCCCAGCGGCCGATGACGCGCGCGACGTCATGGTTGGTAAACGCCCAGCTGGGCCAGCCGTCGCCGATCATGCCCTCGAGCCGTTCGACCGACTGGCGGATGAAGGCCGCGCTGAAGGTTGGCCCGAGCAGCTCGAAACAATACGCCGTGTGCAGCTTGTCGTTGCCCGAGGTGTAACTGGCCATCGTCGCCAGCGAGTCGTCGTCGCCGATTTCGCCGACCAGCATCTTGCGCGGGTAGCGATCCATCAGGCGGCGCAGCTCGCGCAGGAAGTCGAGATTTTCCGGTTGCGTCTTGTCGTAGTGGTGCAACTGGAAAGCATAGGGATTGTTCGGCGAAAACCCCTGCGCAAAACGCTCGGCCGGCGGTCGAGGCGGATTGTCGCGCAGCAGGACGTCGTGGAAATAGAAGTTGACGACGTCGAGGCGAAACCCGTCGACGCCGCGCTCGAGCCAGAACTCGACCTCCTCGAGTAATTGCCGGCGTACCTCGGCGCAATGAAAATTGAGATCCGGCTGGCTGGCGAGAAAATTGTGCAGGTAGTATTGCTGGCGGCGCGGTTCCCATTGCCAGGCGACGCCGCCGAAGATCGAAAGCCAGTTGGTCGGCGGGGTGCCGTCCGGCCGCGGATCGGCCCACACGTACCAGTCGGCCCTCGGGTTGTCGCGGCTGGCGCGGCTTTCGATAAACCACGGGTGCTGATTCGAGGTGTGGCTCAGCACCTGGTCGAGCAAAACCTTGAGTCCCAGCGAATGCGCGCGCTCGAGTAGCGCGTCGAAGTCCTCGATGCTGCCGAAGATCGGATCGATCGCGCGGTAGTCGCAAACGTCGTAGCCGAAGTCGTCCATCGGCGAACGGAATACCGGCGACAGCCAGATTCCGTCGACGCCGAGGTCGGCGATGTAGTCGAGCTTTTGCGTGATCCCGACGAGGTCGCCGATACCGTCGCCGTTGCTGTCGCGAAAGCTGCGCGGATAGACCTGGTAAATCACCGCGCCGCGCCACCAGTTTTCTTCTCGCATCGAATCGTTGCCCGCGGCAGTCGAGAGATTCTCTATTTTGGCACCCGGCTTTAAAGTTTGTACAGCCGCTTCCGGCCGCCGACGATCCGGCGCCATTTGGCACCGGAGCGCCATGCACGGCCCGGCGATTCGCGTTTCGAACCGGCGGGCCGCCGCGCCGGGAGCGCCCGTCAGGCCGGGTTGTCGCGAATCACGATATCCGCCCGACGCGAGTGCTCGACAACATAACGGGCGTTGGGCATGTCGTTGCCCAGCGCGCGCTCGCGCGCCGCATCCGGCGGCAGGCCGTGATCGAGCCAGCGCTCGATCAGCCGCCGCTCGAGTTCGGCGCGATCGACCTCGAGCATGATCGACAGATCGATCAAATCGGCCATCCGATCCCATGGCGGCGCGTCGACGAGCAGGTAATTGCCCTCGGTCACGACGAGGCGCTGAGCGGTGCCGACAACGATCGCGCCCGCCCGCGCGAGATCGAGTTCACGGTCGAACGCCGGCAGCAGGACCTCCTCGCGCCGCGCGCGCACGCGCTCGAGCGCGGCGCGATACCCCGCCGCGTCGAAGGTGTTCGGCGCGCCCTTGCGCGCCAGCAAGCCGCGCTGTTCGAGAATCGCATTGTCGAGGTGAAACCCGTCCATCGGCAAGTACGCCGGCCGTTCGCCGGCGAGCGCCTCGATCGCAGCGATCAGACTCGTCGCGAGCGTCGACTTGCCCGCCCCGGGCGCGCCGATGACGGCGGTGATGAAGCGCGCGTCTTCCGCGGCATCGGCCGCGCGCACGACGCTTGCGGCGAGCTCTGCAATCGCGGCTGAATTCACGCCGGCCTCGCGACGAGCGGCGGATTCGATTTTCGCCGCGCCGACACCGGCCGGCAATTATTTCGCTTCGACATGATTCACCCCGGCGCCGCGATGCAGGCCTTGCTCGCGTCGAGCAGCCATTCGCGAAACGCACGAATGCCGCGCTTGTCCGCGGTGTCCTCGAGGCTCACGACGTAATAGGCGTAGTCCAGCGCGATCGCCGGTTCGAACGGCACCACCAGCCGCCCGGCCTCGATGTCGGCCTGCGCCAGCGGATACATGCCCAGCGCCACGCCCTGGCCGGCGATGGCAGCCTCGAGCGCGAGCGAGACCTGGTTGAAGCGCAACCCGCGGTGCGGGTCGATCCCGTCGACGCCAGCCTCGCGCAACCAGCCCTCCCAGTCGGGCCGGCCCTCGTAGGCGGTGTCGTCGTGCAGCAGCCGATGGTGTTTCAGATCCTCGGGCCGGCGCAATCGGTGCTTGCCCGAACGCACCAGTTTGGGGCTGCACAGCGGCACGAGACTGACTCCGCACAGGCGATCGGCGCGATAGTCGGCAAATTCGCCGCTGCCGAAGAAGATACCGACGTCGATGTTTTCCTGGTAGAAGCTGTCTGCGGGGAACATTTCGACCGCCTGGCCGCTGCCGATCATCGCGTCGCTGGCGACGAGATTGACGTCGATATCGGGCTGCGCGGCGATGAAGTCGGTGAGCCGCGGCACCAGCCACTTGGCCGCGAACGACGGCGCCGCCCAGACGCGCAGGCTGGGCTGGTCGGAGGTATCGCGTATCTGCCGCATCGCCGCGGCTAGCTCGGCGAAACCATTGCTCAATGTGGGCAGGCCGGCTTGCGCGGCGTCGGTGAGTTCGAGTCCACGGTGCAGGCGATGGAACAGCTTGACGCCGAGGATGTCCTCGAGGCTCTTGATTTGCTGGCTGACGGCGCCGGTCGTCACGTGCAATTCGTCGGCGGCCTTGCTGAAGCTCGCGTGCCGCGCGGTCGCCTCGAACGCCTTCAGTGCGGTCAGGGGAAGGTATTCTGCCATCACCGGTCTCGATTTAGCGCAACTATACCCGCGATTTAGAATAAATCGATGTTGCGGTGCAGCATTTCTACTAGCATTACTGTCGTAATGCAAGCGGGCACCACGGGTGTGCCCCTGATGCCCGCGGCATTCGATCGACCACCACCGTGATCCGGGGTGGATCGGTCAAAGGGTTCCGGTTCGTATCAGGAACCGGATTTTGCAACTGCCGGGCCGTGATCCGACCTGGCAAGAATCGACGCAAGGAGTCATTCGAAATGTTAGTACTGGTAAATCGCATCATCACGGCGATCGAACATCGCCTCGAAATCGCCGCGCGGGCGCGCACGCGGCGCGAACTGCTCGACCGCAGCGACCGTTTTCTCGAAGATGTCGGGATCTCGCGCGCGCTGCTCGAAGCCGGCGTGCACGCCTGGCCCTGGCGCGAAGACGACGCCGCGTCGCCGTCGCCGGCGATGTCCGGGAATCGCCGCGGCCTGCGCCAGGCGATCCGCGAGCTGAACGCCTACAGCGATCGCGAACTCGCCGATCTCGGCCTGGCGCGCACTGATATACCGTTCGCGGTCCGATACGGACGCCCCGGCATCGATCGCGGCGCGCGGTCGGCCGGCGCATGAGCGGCGATAAGGTCGAGCAGGCTTCGCCCTGCCGACAGCAACCCCATGATGGCCGCGGGTCGGCTGAGCCGACCCGCGGTCTAACCCTTTCGCGGACCTAGCGCCGAATCAATCCACGGCCACGCCGGCGACGCGCCGGTGGCGTGCGCACAGCTCGGCAATTTTATCCGCCAGCAAATCCGGCAAGTCGGACCAGGCGAAGCGCCAGCGCCAGTTGTCGCTTTCGTTGCCCGGCGTGTTCATGCGGTGCTCGGAACCCAGGCCGAGAAAATCCTGTAGCGGCACGATCGCGGTGTCGGCGCGGCTCGCGAGTGCGCAGCGGATCAATTCCCAGTTCGGCTCGGCGCAGTCCGATTGCAGGTAGTCGCGCACGAAACGTCGCTCCGCCGCGTCCAGCGCCGCCCACCAGCCGAGCACGGTGTCGTTGTCGTGAGTGCCGGTATAGACCACCGAATCGCGTTCGTGATTGTGCGGCAGATGCGGGTTCGAGTGGTCCGAAGCCCACGCGAATTGCAGCACGGCCATGCCGGGAAAACCGAGGCGCTTGCGCAGAATCTCGACCTCGTCGGTGACGCTGCCGAGATTCTCGGCGACGATCGCGAGCTTGCCGAGCGCCGATTCGGCCTGTTCGAACAATGTGACCCCGGGGCCGGGCAGCCAGCGGCCATCGATCGCGGTTTCGGCGTCGGCCGCCACTTCCCAATAATTGACGAAGCCGAGAAAGTGATCGAGCCGCAGCACGTCGTAGAGTTCGAAGCTGCGGCGCAAGCGTTCGCTCCACCAGGCGAAGCCTGCCTGCCGGTGCACCTCCCAGCGATAGAGTGGATTGCCCCATAATTGCCCGCTCGCGCTGAAGTAGTCGGGCGGCACGCCGGCGACCACGCGCGGCCGGCCTGACGGCTCGAGATCGAACAGCTCGCGGCGGGCCCAGACGTCGGCACTGTGGTAGGCGACGAAGATCGGCGCGTCGCCGAAAATCGCGATGCCCCGGGCATTGGCGTAGTCGCGCAGGCGCTGCCATTGGCGAAAAAAAATCCATTGGGCGAACTTGACGCGTTCGATTTCGGCGGCGAGGTCGGTCGTCGCGCGGGCGAGCGCGGATGGCTCGCTCGCCGCAAGCGGCGCGTCCCAGTCGCACCAGTCCCGTTCGGGATGGCGTTGCGACAGCGCCGCGAACAGCGCGTAGTTATCGAGCCAGCCGACGTGCTCGCGGCAAAACGCGGCGTAGTCGTCGCGCTGCGCGGCTGTGGCAACGCGGGCAAAGCGGGCCGCCGCGCGCGCGAGGCGATCGTCGCGAAACGCGATCGTCGCATCGAAATCGATACGCCGGGCGTCGCCGCCGGGCATGGCTTCGACGTCCGCGTGATCGAGCCAGCCCTGTCGTTCGAGATCGGTCAGATCGATCAGCAGGCGGTTGCCGGCGAAGGCCGACGGGCTCATGTACGGAGAATTGCCGCGGCCGGTTTCGACCAGCGGCAGAATTTGCCAGACCTGCTGGCCGGCCGCCGCGAGCCAGTCGACGAAGCGATAGGCATCGGCGCCGAGATCGCCCGAGCCGTGCGGGCCGGGCAGCGACGTCGGATGCAGCAGGGTGCCGCAGGCGCGATGGTGGAGCATTTTGACGGAGTCTCGAATAGGGTGGCGAGCGCGCTGCGACCGGTTGACATTGGCGCGCTTACGTTAAGCGAGTTCGCGCCCCGGTTCAACCGGTTCCTGTCGGCGGTCCGGTCGATCGACAGCGTCGCGACGGCGGACGGACGCCGCCGGGCGAGCGCGAATCCGGCGCGCGCTAAAGCTCGGTCGCGGCGCGCGCGCGGCGGCCGATCTCGTCGAAGTCGCCGGCCGCGATCAGGTCTGGCGGCGCGATCCACGAACCGCCGACACCGGCGACGTTGGCGAGCGCGAGGTAGTCGCTCGCGCGCGCCGCGTCGATGCCGCCGGTCGGCATGAAGCGCGCCTCGGGAATCGGCGACGCCAGCGACTTCAGCATCGCGATGCCGCCGGCGGCCTCGGCCGGAAAGAATTTCTGCAGGCGGTAGCCCTGTTCGAGCAGCGCCAGGCTCTCGGACGGCGTTATCGCGCCGGGCACGAACGGGAATTCGGCCTGGATCGCG
>JAHEKJ010000127.1 GCA_024638385.1 Gammaproteobacteria bacterium
TCGCGCCGCTGGCGGCGCTCTGCGAGTCGCGCAAGAAAGCCAGCGCGGCGCGCAAGGCCGCGCCGCCGCCGGCGCCGCCGCGCGCCGCGCGCCAACCCGCCCCGGCGAAGAAGGCGACCGCAACGAAGCCGCGGCCGCCGGCGCGCAAAAAGCGCCCGGCGCAAGCCGCGAAGCCGGCCATGGACGAAGTCAAGATCGAGTTGCAGAACCTGCGTGACCTGATGGAAAGCCAGCTGTCGGTGCTGCAGTGGGACCGGTTCGCGCAAAAACACCCGGTGCGCACGGTACTGCTCAACCTGATGGCGGAAATGGGGCTCGGCACCGATGTCTGCGACACCGTGTTGTCGCACCTCGACCGGCTCAACGACGACCCGCACAAGGTTTGGCAGCAGGCGCTCGGCATCCTCGCGCACTGCCTGCCGATCAACCGGCGCGACCTGCTGGGCGAGGGCGGCCGAATCGCGCTGGTCGGCTCCACCGGGGTCGGCAAGACCACCACGATCGCCAAGATCGCGGCGCGCTTCGCGCATAATCACGGCAAGCGCTCGGTGGCAATGATCAGCACCGACCATTTCCGCATCGGCGCGCAGGAGCAGTTGCAGCACTACGCGCGCCTGCTCGAGATCCCGTTGCTGACGGCCGGCAACAGCGAAGAGCTTTGCGACCGTCTCGACATGCTCGCCGACAAGAAGCTCGTGCTGATCGACACGGCCGGCATGAGCCAGCGCGACCTGCGTCTGTCCGAGCAGTTTCATCGCCTGCAGTCGGGCGCACCGCAGATCAAACCCTATCTCGTGCTGTCGGCCAATACCCAGCTGGCCGCGCTCAACCAGACGATCCTGAATTTTCGCAAGGTCAAGCTCGCCGGCGCGATCGTGACCAAGCTCGACGAGGCCGCGAGCCTCGGCGGCATCATCACCGCGGCGATCCGCCACCAGCTGGTGCTGGCTTACTGCGGCACCGGCCAGAAAGTGCCCGAGGACCTCGAGCCGGCCAAGAGCCACCGCCTGATCTCGAAGGCGGTTTCGATGCTGCAGCAGTTCGGCGAGCACAGCGAACAGGAAGCCCTGGCGCTGCGCTACAACCACATCATCAACAAGAATCACGCATAGGTAACCAGAATGGATCAGGCCCAAGGCATCAGGCAAATGAAATCCCCGCGACCGGTGCGGGTGATCGCGATCACCAGCGGCAAGGGCGGCGTCGGCAAGAGTAACGTCACGGTCAACCTCGCGGTCACGCTGGCCCAGGGCGGCGAACGGGTCATGGTCATGGATGCGGACATGGGACTCGCCAACATAGACGTATTGCTGGGCCTCGCGCCGAAGCTGAACCTGTCGCACGTCATCAACGGCGAATGTTCGCTCGAGGAAACCCTCATCGAGGGTCCGTCCGGAATCCGGATCGTGCCGGCATCGTCCGGCGTCGCGGCGATGTCGGATCTGACCCCGGCGCAGAACGCCGGTGTGATCCGGTCGTTCTCGGAGCTTACCGAGCCGGTCGATACGATGCTGATCGACACCGCCGCCGGGCTGTCGGACAGCGTCGTCAGCTTCACCCGCGCGGCGCGCGAGGTCATCGTCGTCGTCTGCGACGAGCCGGCGTCGATCACCGATGCCTATGCGCTGGTCAAGGTGCTCAATCGCGAGTACGGTGTCGAGCGTTTTCACGTGCTCGCCAACCAGGCGCATGGCGCCCGCCAGGGCCGCGACCTCTACAACAAGCTGGCGCGCGTGTCGCAGCGCTTTCTCGACGTGACGCTGGACTATCTCGGCTGTATTCCGTACGACGAGAGTCTCAAGAAGGCGGTGCAAAAGCAGCGTTCGGTGGTCGAGGCGTATCCGCGCAGCCCGTCGGCGACGGCGTTCAGGCAGATCGCGAAGAAAACCCAGCAGTGGCCTGTGCCGTCGTCCATGGAAGGCCATCTCGAGTTTTTCATCGAGCGCCTCGTCAACTACAGCGCGCGGGAAGAGCGCCTGTGAACGGGCACGCGATGTATGCCGAGGTCGAGGGCCTGGGCGAATCCGACCAGATCGTGCGCCATGCGTCGCTGGTCAAGCGCATCGCCTACCACCTGCTCAACCGGTTGCCGCCGACCGTGCAACTCGACGACCTGATCCAGGCCGGCATGGTCGGCCTGCTCGAGGCGGCGAGCAACTTCGATCCGAAGATGGGCGCGAGCTTCGAGACTTTTGCCGGCATCCGCATTCGCGGCGCGATGATCGACGAGATCCGGCGCTCCGACTGGACCCCGCGGTCGGTGCACCGCAAGTTTCGCTCGGTGACCGACGCGATCCGCAAGATCGAAAACGAAACCGGCGAAGACGCGCGCGACGCCGATGTCGCCGAGGCGCTCGGCATCAGTCTTTCCGAGTATCACCAGATCCTGATCGATTCGTCGTCGTCGCGGATCTACAGCATCGATACGATGGAAGAAAACGCGCAGGACGCGAGCATGCCGAGCTCGTCGGAGCAGACGCCCGACGAGGCGCTTACCCGGGACGAATACCAGGAGCAGCTCGCCGAGGCGATTCGCCTGCTGCCGGACAAGGAGCAACTCGTGATGTCTCTGTACTACGACGACGAGCTCAACTTCCGCGAGATCGGCGAAATCCTCCAGGTCACCGAATCCCGGATCTGCCAGTTGCACGGGCAGGCGCTGCTGCGCATCAAGTCGCGGATGGCGGCCTGGCGCAACCCGGATTGACGCCACCCGCCAGGCGGCCGGTAAATTTACTCAATGACCTCGTCGGCCTGCCGATAAACGAATTACGGTTAACCATTGACAATCATGCGCTGACGGAGGTTTGCCTGCATGGACAAGAATATGAGTATTCTCATCGTCGACGACTTCTCGACCATGCGCCGCATCATCAAGAACTTGCTGCGCGATCTCGGTTTCAACAACACCGCCGAGGCCGACGACGGCCAGACGGCGCTGCCGATGCTCAAAACGGGTAAGTTCGACTTTCTGGTCACCGACTGGAACATGCCGGGAATGGACGGCCTGACCCTGTTGAAAAACGTCCGCCAGGACGAGAGCCTGTGCGAACTGCCGGTACTCATGGTCACCGCCGAGGCCAAGCGGGACCAGATCGTCGTCGCTGCCGAGGCCGGGGTCAATGGCTATGTCGTCAAGCCCTTCACCGCCGCTACCCTGAAGGAAAAAATCGAGAAAATCTTCGCCCGGCTGGAAGCCTGATCCGGGGGCTGCATGTCCGCTGAAGACGGTCAACTGTCGGAACAGTACCTGCAGCGCCTGGGCGCGCTCGCCGAGGCGATCGAAGCCGGCGACGGCGAAGTCATCGACCGGCTGGTCGCCGAAGTAACGACCTTGCGCGAATCGGCTCTCTACAACGAGCTCGGTACGCTCGCGCGCGAGGTCCACGAAACGATCAACGCCTTCGCCCGCGACGACCGGCTGGCCGAACTGGTCGAGGCCGAGATTCCCGACGCCAAGCAACGTCTTCAGTTCATCGTCGATCGTACCGGCGAGGCCGCGCATCGAACGCTCAGCGGCGCCGAGGAGTCGTTGTCGCTGGTCGATTCCTGCGGCCGCGAGGCGCAGACCCTGCGCGACCGCTGGGAGCGGTTTCGCCGCCGCGAGCTGTCGAAGCACGAGTTCGTCGCGCTGGCCGACGATATCGACCGGTTTCTCGGCGCGCTCGGACAAAGCTCGAGCGTCGTTCACGCCCGGCTGACCGATATCGTGCTGGCGCAGGACTATCAGGACATCACCGGGCAAATGATTCGCCAGGTCGTCGACATGGTACGCGAGGTCGAGGAGCGACTGGTGCGCCTGGTCGCAGTTTCTGGCGGCGGTCACGCCCGGCCGCGCACCGAGGCCGCGAGCGAGCAGGCCGAGGGACCGCAGCTGCCGGATGCCGACGCCGCCAGGGTCGCGCGCTCGCAGGACGACGTCGACGACCTGCTCGCCAGCCTGGGATTCTAGGTGCGACCGTGACGATCGATCTCAACGACGAAATCATGCAGGACTTCCTCGTCGAGGCCGGCGAGATTCTCGAGGTCCTCAACGCCGAACTCGTCGATCTCGAGCAAAGCCCCGAAGACGCCGACATGTTGAACTCGATCTTTCGCGGGTTTCACACGATCAAGGGCGGCGCCAGTTTTCTTTCGCTGACGAACCTGGTCGAAATCTGCCACAAGGCCGAGGACGTGTTCAACCTGTTACGCAACCGCGAGCTCGCGCTCGACGCGCAAATGATGGACAGCTTCCTGCGCGTGCTCGACGAGGTTAATCACATGTTCGCGCAGATCCGCGCCGGCGACGAGCCGCAGGCGCCACCGCGCGAGTTGATCGCCGAGCTGCTCGCGATGCTGTCGCGCCCGACGCCGGCGGCCGACGCGGATGCCGCCGCGGCGTCCGGCGAACCGGCCGGGGACGCCGCCGCGGAAGAAATCGCCGCGCCGGATCCCGCCGCCGGCGGTGACGACGCCGCTGCCGTCCCGCAACCCGCGCCCGACGAGGCCCCGGTCGAACTGAGCGACGCCGAGTTCGCCGAGTTGCTCGACACGCTCGAGGCCGACGCCGCGGAGCCCGCGCCGGCGCCGGCCGGAGCCGCGGACGGCGACGACGAAATCGACGATGCCGAGTTCGAGGCGCTGCTCGATCAGCTGCACGGTTCCGGCAAGGCGCCGACCGCGAGCGCCGGCAGGCCGGCCGATGAAGCCGTCGAACCGCCGGCGGCAAAAACCGAGACGGCCGCCGCCGGGATCGTCGATAGTGACGACGAGATCGACGACGCCGAGTTCGAAGCCCTGCTCGATCAAATGCACGGCAAGGGCAAGGGACCGGTGAATGCCGCCGCCGCGGCGCCCGCCGGTGACGAGTCCGGGGCCGTCCCGAAGGCTGCCGCCGCCCGGCCGGCCCGGCCAGCCGCGCCTGAAAAGCCCGCGATCACCGCCGCAGCCGTGGCCGCGCCGAAGGCGGCGCCGACCGCCACCGAGGTCACGGTACGGGTCGATACCGCGCGCCTCGACGACATCATGAACCTGGTCGGCGAGCTGGTACTCGCGCGCAACCGCCTCAACACGCTGAAGGCGACTTTCGACGACGAGCGCGTGCATCAGGCGATTTCGAACCTCGACGTCGTTACCGGCGACCTGCAGTCCGCGGTCATGAAGACTCGCATGCAGCCGGTGAAGAAGGTATTCGGTCGCTTTCCGCGGGTCGTGCGCGATCTCGCGCGCAGCCTGCACAAGGAGGTCAACCTCGAAATGGTCGGCGAAGACACCGACCTCGACAAGAATCTGGTCGAGGCGCTGGCGGACCCGCTCGTCCATCTGGTGCGCAACTCGGTCGACCACGGCATCGAGCTGCCCGAGGCACGCGAAGCGGCGGGCAAACCGCGCACCGGCACCGTCGTGCTGGCGGCCGAGCAGGAAGGCGACAATATCCTGTTGTCGATCTCCGACGACGGCGCCGGCATGGATCCGGAAGTGCTGCGCGCCAAGGTGATCGAAAAGGGCCTGATGGACGCCGAGAGCGCGGCGCGCCTCGACGACAAGGGCTGTTTCGACCTGATTTTCATGCCCGGCCTGACCACCAAACAGGCGATTTCCGACGTCTCCGGGCGTGGCGTCGGCATGGATGTCGTCAAGACCAAGATCACCCAGCTCAACGGTTCGATCGAAATCGACTCGTCGCTGGGCAAGGGCACGACGCTGAAGATCAAGGTGCCGCTGACGCTCGCGATCCTGCCGACGCTGATGATCCAGCTGGGTTCGCGCAAGTACGCGCTGCCGCTGTCCAGCGTCAGCGAAATCTTCGAGCTGAGCTCGAAACGCATCAGCGTCGTCGACGGCCGCGAGGTCGTGCTCAACCGCGGCAAGGCGCCGCCGGTTTTCAATCTGCGTCAATGGTTACTCAACGGCTCGAGCGCGGTCGAACCGGCGCCGGATTCGCCGCAGGTCATCATGGTCCAGGTGGCCAACGACAGCATCGGCCTGATCGTCGATCAGGTCATCGGCCAGGAAGAGGTCGTGATCAAGCCGCTCGGCGCGCTGTTGCAGGGTCTCCCGGGAATGGCCGGCTCGACCATTACCGGCGATGGCAACATCGCGATCATCCTCGACGTGCAGGGATTGCTGCAGCGTTACGCCTGAGCCCGGAGGCCAAATGCGAACCTGGGCGGTGATCAACCAGAAAGGCGGCGTCGGCAAGACCACGACGACGGTTTCGCTCGCCGGTCACCTGTGCCAGCGCAAGCGCCGCCTGCTGCTGGTCGACCTGGATCCGCACGGCTCGTTGACCGCCTACCTCGGTTACGATCCGGATAACCTCAAGACCGGAATCTACTCGTTGTTTTCGGCGCCGGTCGTGAACCAGGCCGAGGTCGCGCGCCTGCTGCTGCCGACGCCACTGCCCGATACCTGGCTGTTCGCCGCGTCGACCGCGCTGGCGACGCTGGACCGGCAAATGGGCACCGGCCACGGCAAGGGTCTGGTCGTCGCGCAAGCGATCGCCTGCGTCGCCGACAAGTTCGAACACGGCCTGATCGATTGTCCGCCGATGCTCGGAATACTGATGATCAACGCGCTGGCCGCCTGCGACCAGCTGCTGATCCCGGCGCAGACCGACTACCTGTCGATCAAGGGACTCGAGCGCATGGTGCATACGCTCGGCATGGTCGAGAAGTCGCTCGGCCAAAGCACGCCCTACCTGATCGTTCCGACCATGTTCGATCGCCGCACCCGGGCCTCGAGCGACGCGCTCGCGCGGATGCGCGAAATCTACGGCTATCGCGTCTGGGGGTCGGTGATCCCGATCGATACCAAGTTTCGCGACGCGAGCAAGGCCGGCTTGCCGCTGCCGCAGCTGATGCCGCGGGCGCGCGGCAGCCAGGCTTATCTCGAACTGCTCGAGTTCTTACTCGGCGCCGACGAGGAGACGCGCGATGCGCGGACCGAAACCCAGCGAATTGCGTAGCCCGCAGGACGCGCTGCGCGCCTACCTCGACGAGATGCTGCACCTCGCGACCGCGCTGCGTCCGGCCGATACCGATGCCGAACCGGATCGTGAGGAGAGCGACGCGCGGGCCCCGGCAAGAGACTCGCGAACCGGCGCCGCGGTCGAAATCGTCGCGCCGCCGCGGCCGGTCGCCGATACCGGGGCGGCGCCGGTCGCCGCCGCGTCGACGCCGGTCGTCGTCGAGCCGGCGGCCGTGCAAGCCGCGGCCACATCGGCGGCGGATCGTTTTCGCTTTCCGCTGCAATGCCTGATGTTTCGTGTCGGCGGTCACCTGCTGGCGCTGCCGCTCATCGAGCTTGCCGGGGTCATCGAGGCCGGGACCCGCCTGACGCGCCTGCCGCAACTTCCGATCGAAGTGCTCGGGCTATTGCAGCACCGCGAACGGACCCTGCGGGTCGTCGACAGCGGCGCGCTGCTCGGCCTCGGCGAAGGCTCCGACGCGACGCACGGCCACCTGCTGTTGCTCGCCGCCGGCGACTGGGCGTTGACCTGCGACGCGCCCGAGCAGGTGATTTATCTCGCCCGCGACGACGTCCAGTGGCGGGCCGCCGGCGACCGCCTGCTGCGCTACGGCACGATTCGTGAATCGCTCGCGACGCTGCTCGCCCCGGAGGCGATTTGCCAGTGGCTCGAGCGACGCGTCGGCGCTTAACTTCGACCGCCAGCGGCCGATAAACCGGAAGAACGCCTTCGACGGAGTCAGCATGGCAGAACAGTTAGCAAGCGCGAGCGCGGGACAGATGCAATGCGTCACCTTCACGCTCGCCGACGAGGTCTACGGCATCAACGTGATGCAGGTGCAGGAAGTGTTGCGCGAGATCGAGGTCGCGCCGGTGCCGGGCGCGCCGGAATACGTGACCGGCATCATCAACCTGCGCGGCAACGTCGTCAGCGTCATCGACGCGCGCCGGCGCTTCGGCCTGCCGCCGGTCGAGAGCACGCCGCTGACCCGGATCGTCGTGATCGAGGCACGCCAGCAGATCATCGGCATTCTCGTCGACAGCGTGGCCGAGGTCGTCGACATCGATCCGGCCGCCGTCGAGACCACGCCCAACGTCGGTAACCGCGAGTCGGCGCGCTACATCGAAGGCGTCGTCAGTCGTGATCAGGAACTCCTGATTCTGGTCGACCTCGACAAGTTGCTGAGCGAGAACGAACTGGGCGAAGTCGCCAACCTCTGAGCATGGCCGATCCGCTGATCAAATCCGTCAACCGGTCGCCGCGCGTGCAGGATACGCTGCACAAGCCCGACGGCGACAAGCGGCGCAAGCCGCCGCCGCGCAAGGATCGCCGGCGCAAGAAAGACTCGAAGCGCATCATCGACACCTACGCCTGACGGCCGCCACGCCGCTGCGCCGAAACCGGTTTCGGTGCTATGATTCCGTCGCCGGCGCGTGCCGCGCCGGGACGGAGGGCGGCATGTTCAATCGAGACAGGTTCATTCAGGATTGCATCGACGCGGTTGCCGACGGCCAGGCCGCGGTGCGCGAAGTCGTGACCGCGGCGGTTGCCGATCCGGCCGGTATCGTCGCCGAACTCGGCGAGCCGGAACATGCCGGGATCACGCCGATCCATCGCTCGCCGGAGCTGACGATCATCAATTTCGTCTGGGCGCCGTGCATGAGCCTGATGCCGCACAACCACCAGATGTTCGCCGTCATCGGCATCTACTCGGGGCGCGAGGACAACGTCTTCTGGCGCCGCACCGAGGCGAGCATCGAGGCCGCCGGCGCCAAATCGCTAGGCCCGGGCGAGGTCGCGACGCTCGGTCGCAACATCATTCATTCGGTGCTGAACCCGATCGGCAAGATGAGCAGCGCAATTCACGTCTACGGCGGCGACTTCTTCGAACCCGACGAGCCGCGCAGCGAGTGGGACCACGAAACCCTGGCCGAACGCCCGTGGGACGTCGAGCGCGTGCGCCGGATCTTCGCCGACGCCGAGGCGAGATTCAACGCCGCGGCCGTCGACTAGAGCGTCAAACCTCGTCGGCCGGCGGTAACGCGACGAGAACCGGATTCGCGGCGGCGTCGCCGCCCGCGTCCGCGCCAGCCGGGTCGCGATCGGGCGACCGTGGAATATCATCCATGAAATCCTTGTGCTTGCCCGATAGCCGGTAGGCGAAGGCGAGGATTTCGGCGACGACGACGTACAGCGCCTCGGGGACGTGATCGCCGAGATCGAGTTGATCGAGCACCAGCGCGAGTTCGCTGTCGAGGTGGATCGGCACCCCGGCGGCGTGCGCGCGGCGCAGGATCTCGAGCGCAATTTCGTCGTGACCCCGGGCCGTGACCTGCGGCGCCTGGCGGCCGTCGTACTCGAGCGCGATGGCAAAGCGTGGCAGGCGGGACATCTCAGGCTTCCAGGTCGATCAGGAATTCGGCGCGGATCGTCGCGGCCGCCTGCGGCGCGCGCGGCTGACCGACGAAGCTGTGCAGTTCGCCGGGCTCGAAGCCGGCCGCGTC
>JAHEKJ010000128.1 GCA_024638385.1 Gammaproteobacteria bacterium
GCGCGGTTACCGAGGACGGCACGCTCACCGCGAGCGATACGCTGACAATTACCGACACCGATACCTCGGACAACCCGATCAGCTTCAACGACGTCGCGCCGACGCTGGGCGACAGCGGTTATGGCGACTTCGAGATCACCGGCAACACCTGGACCTACACGCTGAACAATGGTCATGCGGCGGTGCAGGCGCTGGATGTCGGCGAAACCCTGACCGATACCTACACCTTTACTGCGACCGACGGCTCGACGCAGACGGTGACGGTCACGATCAATGGCGCGGAAGACGCGCCGGTGATCGGCGGCACCGCGAGCGGCACGGTCGCCGAGGACGGCACGCTGACGGCGTCGGATACCTTGACCATCACGGATGCCGATACCTCGGACAACCCGATCAGCTTTAATGATGTAGCCCCGACACTCGGCGACAACGGCTACGGCGACTTCGAGATCACGGGCAATACCTGGACCTATACCCTGAACAACGGCCACGCGGCGGTGCAGGCGCTGGACGTCGGCGAGACGCTGACCGACACCTATACGTTTACCGCGACAGACGGTTCTACCCTGACCGTCACTGTAACCATCAGCGGTGCGGAGGACGCGCCGGTCATCGGCGGCACGGCCACCGGCACCGTTGCGGAAGACGGCGTCTTGACCGCGTCGAACACGCTGACGATCACCGACATCGATACGTCGGACAATCCGATCAGCTTCAACGACGTCGCGCCGACGCTCGGCGACAACGGTTACGGCGACTTCGAGATCACCGGCAACACCTGGACCTATACGCTGAACAACGGCCATGCGGCGGTGCAGGCGCTGGATGTCGGCGAGAGCCTGAGCGATACCTTCACGTTCACCGCCAGCGATGGGTCGACGCAGACGGTGACGGTGACGATCGACGGCGCCGAGGATGCGCCGACGCTGGACAACCCGATCGCCGACCAGAACGCGATGGAAAGCGTTGCCTACAGTTTTACGATTGCGGCCAATGCGTTCGGCGATGTCGACGCGTCGGATACCCTGACCTACAGCGCCGCGCTCGCCGGCGGCGGTCCGCTGCCGCCATGGCTCAATTTCGACGGGCCGACGCGCACCTTCTCCGGCACGCCGGGTCCGGCCGATATCGGCGCGCTCGATATCCGGATCACCGCCGACGACGGCAGCAGCACGGTCGACGACGTGTTTACGCTGACCGTCGCGCCGTTCAACAACCTGCCGGTCATCGGCGGCGCGGACAGCGGCTCGGTCACCGAGGACCGCAATCTCGTCGCCGGGCAGTTGACCGAGTCCGGCGCGCTCTCGATCGCCGATCCCGATCCCGGCGAGTCCAGTTTCGTCGCGACTACCGTCAACGGCGCGCTCGGCTCGCTGGTCATCGATGCGGCCGGCAACTGGACCTATAGCGCCGACAACGGCCAGCCCGCGATCCAGGCGCTGAACGCCGGCGATTCGATTACCGACGTGCTGACCGTGGCCACGGCCGATGGCACGACCCACGCGATCGTGATCACGATCGATGGCGTCAACGAAGCGGCGGCGCCACCGCCACCGCAAACGCCGCCGCCCGAGCCGCCGTCCGAGGTCGAGGCGCCGGACGACGCGCCCGAAGTCGAACCGCCAATCGTGGCGGACGCACCTCCGGAATCGCCCGAGATCGTGCGCATGCCGCAGGAGACCGTCTTGCCCGCGCGGTACGAACCGGAAGCCGTCGCCGCCGCGGAGGCGGAACCCGCGGAGCCGCCGGATCGACCGAAAGTGCAGCCTGTCGATACCGACCGCGCGGTGGCAAGCTCGCCGTTCGGCTTGAATATCGAGCAATTGAAACTCCAGGTCAGCGACGACGCCGCCGTCAACGACCAGTTCGAGCACGCGCTGCTCGAGCATATCGAGCGCATGCACGCGGCGATGGATCAGGACGGCCAACGCAAGCAGGCGGCAGACATCGAAGTCCAGATTCTGATGGGCACGAGCGCCAGCCTGACCGCGGGCATCGTCAGCTGGGTGCTGCGCGGCGGGTCGCTGCTGGCGAGCCTGATGTCGACCGTGCCGTTGCTCAATCGCTTCGATCCGCTGCCGATACTGAAATCGAGAGAGGAGCGCGAGAGAGTTGAAGCCGATGACGCGGCCGACGACACCGAGACGCCGGAAAACGAGCGGCGCGTCGACGCGATGTTTGCCGACAACGAGGCGGAGCGATAAATGAACCGGGTCAGGAAATCCCTGGGTCTGCTGTTTCCCGCGATGCGCATCAGTCTCGCGCTGGTGCTGCTGACCGCCTGTGTCCTGCTCGGCGCCGAAATGTTCGGCTACATGCCCGACGAGGATCGGCTGCGACTCGATAATCGAAAACACATCGGCGAAGCGCTCGCGATTCAGTTCTCGCTGATGGATCCGAGTCGCGATATCAGCAAGATAGAGAATTTGCTAAGCCTGGTCGCCAAACGAAATCCGGATATCCTGTCGGTCGCGATCCGGCGGGCTACCGGCGAACTGGTGTTCCAGTCGCCGAATCACGCCCGGCTCTGGCAGGAATACGATTCCGGCCGTTCGACCGCATCCCACGTGCTGGTGCCGCTACTCGACCGCAGCCGGCTCTGGGGCAACGTCGAACTCCGATTCGACGAGCTGGCAAGTGAATCGTTTCGCGGATTCTTCGAATCCGCCGTCTTCAGAACGATAATGTTCGTCCTGCTGATCGGGTTTTTCGTCTACCTCGCCTTCATGCTGCGCACACTGCGCCAGCTCGACCCGAGCGCGGTCATCCCGGAACGCGTCAATGCGGCGTTCGACACGCTGTCGGAGGGCGTTCTGATCGTCGACGAGGACGAGTACATCCTGCTCGCCAACAAGGCGTTTTGCGACAAGATCGATCGCGACGCCGCGAGCCTGGTCGGCAAGCAGGCTTCCGAGCTGAAGTGGGAGCGCGCGTCGCGTGACAAGTCGGGGGCTGGATTGCCGTGGCTCGACGTGCTGCAAAGCGGCAAGGCGACCATCGGCGCGCAATTCAATCTGACGCCGGCGGGCCTGGAGACGGTCAAGTTCGCGATCAACGCGTCGCCGATTCCGAGCCCGGAGGGCAAGGCGCAGGGCGTCCTGATCACGCTCGACGACATCACCGAACTGGATGCGCGCAACGTCGAGCTGCAATCGATGGTCCGGCGGCTCGAAAAATCGCAGGCGCAGGTCGAGGAGCAGAACAAGGAGCTGTCCTACCTCGCCACTCGCGATGCGTTGACCGGATGTCTGAATCGCCGCTCCTTCGCCGAGCAATTCGTGCTCGCCTTCGAAGCCGCGCGCGCCGACGACGCGCCGCTATCGTGCATCATGGTCGATCTCGATCACTTCAAGTCGGTCAACGACAATTTCGGCCATGCCGTCGGCGACGAGGTCATCAAGATGCTGGCCGAGGTCCTGCAATCGAACACCCGCAAGGACGACCTGGTCGCGCGCTACGGCGGCGAGGAGTTTTGCCTCGTGTTGCCGGGTATGCCGGTCGACAAAGCGCTCAGGCTCGCCGAGCGCATCCGTTTGCGGATCAAGGACGAATCGACCCGCCGCTACGAGAACGGTCCCCGGGTCACGGCCAGCATCGGCGTCGCCGATATCGAGGACGGGCCGAAGGATCCCGCCGAATTGAACCATCTCGCCGACGAAGCGCTCTACGCCGCCAAACAGTCCGGCCGCAACCGCGTGGTCGGCTGGGCGGCGATGGCGAAAGCCGACGATGGCGGCGAAATGCCGGCACCGGCGCAGGGCGTGGCCGAGGACGGCGCGAGCAGCGTCGCCGAGCTGCACACCCGGATCGCCGAGCTCGAGGACATCGCGACGCAGTTTTCCTCCGAGCTCGAATACAGCAAGAGCTACGACACCCTGACTGGGCTGCCCAACCAGGTGCTGTTCTACGACCGTATTCACCAGGCCGTCGAGCGCGGTTGTCGCCACGACCAGGTCGCCGCGGTGCTGATCGTCGATATCGAGATGTTCAGCCAGGTCAACGCGACGCTCGGTCGCGCCGGCGGCGACGAATTGCTGAAGAAAGTCGCCTACCGGCTCAACTCGATCGTGCGCAAGTCGGACGGTGTCTCGAGGCTCAGCGTGTCGCGCTTCGCCGGCGACGAGTTCGCCGTGTTGCTGACCGACATCGCTCGCCAGGACCAGGTGACCTGGGCGGTCAAGCGCGTCATCGAGGCGGTCAATCAGCCCCTCGAGATCGACGGCAACAAGATTTACCTGACCAGCCACACCGGCGTCAGCCTCTATCCGACCGACGCCGGCAGCGTCGAGGAGCTGCTCAACCACGCGATGACGGCGAAGCAATATTGTAAACAGCACAAGACCGAGGCCGGCTACCAGTTTTTCGATCATCGCATCCAGGAACAGTCGCAGCGGCACGTCAGGCTCGAATCGGATCTGCGGCGCGCGATCGAAGACGACGAATGGCAATTGCTGTATCAGCCAAAGCTGAATCTCGCCACCCGGCGAATCGCCGGAGTCGAGGCATTGATTCGCTGGAATCATCCCACGCGCGGCACGGTATCGCCGTACGAATTCATCGAGTTCGCCGAGCAGCGCGGCCTGATCGCGCCGATCGGCGACTGGGTCCTGCGCGAGGCTTGCCGGCAGCTGCGCGCCTGGCTCGATCTCGGTGTCCGCGACTGCAAAGTCGCGATCAACCTGTCGAGCGTGCAGCTGGTCCAGACCGACGTTGTCGCGCAGATCCTCGGCTGCCTCGACGAATTCGAAATCCCGCCGCGGCAGTTCGAGCTCGAGATCACCGAGACGATTCTGGTGGAAAACGTGCGCCACGCGATCGAAGCGCTCGAGCGCCTGCACGCACGCGGCATTTCGATCGCGATCGACGATTTCGGCACCGGCT
Source organism: Gammaproteobacteria bacterium (assembly GCA_024638385.1). Classification (GTDB taxonomy): domain Bacteria; phylum Pseudomonadota; class Gammaproteobacteria. The sequence continues at coordinate 4,882 of JAHEKJ010000128.1, forward strand.
ACTCGTCGCTGAGTTATCTCAAGACCCTGCCGATCGACAGCCTCAAGATCGATCGCGGTTTCGTTCGCGACATCTGCCGCGACGAAAACGACCAGAAGATCGTGCGAACCGTGATCACGATGGCGCATTCGATGGGTCTCGGCGTCGTTGCCGAGGGCGTCGAGGAAACGGCCCAGTACGATCTGCTGTGCGAATACGGCGTCGACGAGATCCAGGGCTACCTGCTGAGCAAGCCGGTCGCCCCCGACGCACTGCAACCGATGTTGCTCGAGCCCGACCGGGCCGTACCCGGGATAGCCCGGGTCGCCCGGACCGCCAGTTAGCCCGCCCGATTCGGTCATTGGCCGCGCCTGCTCGTTGCCGCGGATTGCGATGCGGAACCGCGAGCACGAATCGAAAATCATGCCCGGCGCGGTTCGGACCGGACCGTGCGGCGCAGCCGGTAAATGACATCGGCGAGCGCCGCAAACGGTCGCCGATGGCGCTGCATGAAACGATATTGCCATGACCGCGATGCGCCGCCCGGGGTGCGCAGTTCGCGATCGGGTCAACATGCGCCGTCGCGAGGATCAACGCGCAATCACGGTTGGCCGAGACCCGCCTATACTCTATAGCTGGCGGACGTTTATCGAATTGCGATGCGTGATCGGTGCCGAATACGATTCGCGCCGCTTGCGGCGTGGACGGCGGCCGTAATGTCGAGCCGAAATCGATGGTAAAACGACTCAAGACAACTGACCGCGGCCAGGCGCAGGCGGTCATCCTCGAACCCGCACCGGATACCGGATCGGCAGGCCCCGCCGTGCGCGCGAAAGCGGCCGACGATGTCCCGCCGCCGACCTCGCAAGTGCCGTCCCGGGCAAGCGCCGAAGTCGTGCCGGTCGAGGTTGCGCCCGCTTATCAGGACGCTCGTTTCGATCCCGACAGCCGCGCGCGCGGCGCCTTCGAGAACTGGCTGGAGGTATTGTGCGACAGCTTGCCCGGCGTGCATTCCGCGGCGCTGCTTTCGCCGAGACGCGACCAGGACCCGGAGCTGCTGGCGGGCTGGCCGCGGGATCTCTCGCGTCACGAGGATTTATCCGCCGTGGTCAACTACGCGTTGAAAAAACGCGGCCAGGTATGCCTTGCAAGAGCCCACGTGATCGATGGCAAGGCGCTGGATTATTTCGCCAAGCCCGTTTTCATGCGTTCGCGGCTCGTCGGCGTGCTCGCGATCAAGATGAAGCACCTGCCGGCGAAGCGACATATCATCGTATTCCACACGCTGAAGCTCGCGATCAAGTGGCTCCGCTTCGTCGCGCAGGATCAATCCCAGGCCGAGACCTTTTACAACCATGTCGTCGGAATTCTGGCGAGCTGTTTCGATCAGGACGGCTACCGCCAGGGGCTGATGCGACTAGCGCGCGAACTCGAGACCAAGTTCGATTGCGAGCGCGTCGCGATTGCCGAATGCGACGGTGGAACCTGCCGTATCGCTATTTTCTCCGACGCCGCCACGGTCGAACCTCGCTCCTCCGTCGCGCGCAAGATCGTCGACGTCATGCGCGAAGCGATCGAGCAGGACGCCGCGATTCTCTACCCCGACCCCGGCGACCGGCTGGTCAGGCGCGCGCATCGCGAACTCGCGCGCCTGTGCGGCGTCGGCGCGGTCGCGACCCTGCCGCTGATCGACCGCCAGCGGATCATCGGCGCGGTCACGCTGCTGGCGCGCGATGAGAATGCGCTCAACCGGCAAACCGTCGATCTGTGCCAGCAATGCCTTTCCCTGCTCGGCCCGTTCCTCGCGCTCAAGCGGGAGCAGGGTCGGCCGTTCGGCGAGCGCCTGCGCGCCCGCATTTGCGGCGCGCTGGGGACTGTACTCGGCGGAGGGAGTGATCGCGGTGTCTGATCTGTCGTTGCGACCGGGCCTGCGGCTCGGTCCCTACCCGCAGCGCCTCGATCAGCCGGCGCAGCGGCGACGAAAGGCGCCGGAGTCACGCGGCGCGCGCGGGCGCCACTGTCGCCCGCAAGCCGTCGTCAGCGAAATCAGGCGATGGGACTCGGTCCTGCAAAAATACGACGACCGCGCGCTCGACGCGGTCGTACGCGAATTGCGCGCACGGCTGGTGCGGCGGGGATTGAGTGACGACCTGATCCGGGAAACCTTCGCGATCGTTCGCGAGGTGGCCGGGCGTGCGCTGGGCATGCGCCACAGCGACGATCAGCTGGCGGCCGGCTGGCTGGTCCTGCAAGGCAGATTCGTCGAGATGCCGACTGGCACCGGCAAGACCTTCGCCACCAGTCTCCCGGCCTGCACCGCCGCGATGGCCGGGGTGCCGGTGCACGTCGTCACCGCGGATGACGGTCTCGCCGAGCGTGACCGGGAGCGGTTGCGACCGCTCTATCAACGCCTCGGTCTGACCAGCGCTTGTGTCGTCGCCGGCATGGCGGCCGAACTGCGGCGCGACGCCTACGCCGCCGACATTGCCCACACGACCAGTCGGCACCTGGCCCGCGATTACCTGCATGACCGCCTCGAAATGGGCGGGGACCCGGGAAATCTGGGCTTGCAGTACCGCCAAATTCAGCAGCGGCTGAATGGCGGAGGCGCCGGTGTGCTACTGCTGCGCGGCCTGTGCTTCGCGATTATCGACGAAGCCGACACCGTGCTCGTCGACCAGGCGCAGGTTCCCGCCGTGCCCGGGAACCCGGCAGGCAGCGGCGAGTCGCCGGCGGGCCGCGGCGACGAATCGGCGCCGGAGCCGGATTTCGACAAGGTTATCGTCGCCCCCGTGGGCGAAGCATCGCCGGCCTGTCGGGCCAGTCTCTGCTATCAGAATTTCTTCGGTCGTTACCTGCATCTCGGCGGTACCGCGAGCACGTTGACCGAAGTCGCGGCCGAGTTAGCCCGGGTATACGGCGTCGAGGTGGTCGCCACGGCGGCTCGGCGGCGCGCGCGGCCGGCGGCGCCGCGCGCGAGTACCTATCGCGACGATTCGGACAGACAAGGCGGTCTTATTGCCCGGGTCGTGCATCTCCGTCAGGCGCGGCGGCCGGTGCTGATCTGCACCAGGTCGCCGGCCGAGGCGGAGCAGGTCGGCGCGTGGCTGCGGCAGAAACGAATCGATCACCGGCTCGTCGACACAACCCCGGATCCGGAGGCATCCGGCCCCGAAGCGCAATCCGATGCGGTCACGATCGTCGTCTGCGCGGCCGTTCGGGTTTCATCGATCGAGCTTGACGAGACCTTCTCCACATGCGACGGACTGCACGTGATTTCGCTGGGCTTGCCCGGTTCCCGCCGCCTCGAACGCCGGCTGCGCGAGCTTGCCGCCGCCCGCGGCGGCAGCATGGAGTCGATCCTGTCGTTGCAGGATAGCGATCTGCGCGCCTGGTGTTCCCCGGTCCTGCTCGGTTTTCTCGCCGGCCGCTACGCTTCCGGCAAACCGCTGCGCGGGGTATTCGCGCGACTGTTGCCGCGGCTGGCGCAACGAGCCCGTGCGCGGGACCGGCGCCGGCGGCGCGAGGCCTTGCTGAAGTCGGATCCGGACACCGGCTGAACCCACCCCTGGCGCGACGGGGGCCGGCCGGAAATCAGACAAGGACGCGGAACCCGATTCGCTCGAGCTGGGTCGCGCCCAGCCAGGGCGGCCGCGGCTTGACCCCGCATCGCGCATACTCCACCCGGTCGGGATAGACCCGCCGCAGCGAGTCGAACAATTCGGCGCGAGCCTCGTCGGGCATGTCGATTGCGGCGCGAAGCGCGGCGTGGTCAAGACCGATATCCCAATGTTCGCGCAACAGGTCTTGCCAGGCCGAGCGCCGCGAACCGGCCGCGCGCGGCCGCAGCTGCCGCGGTGGCGGCAGGCATTGCGCCAGCTGCCAGCCGCTGCCGAGATCGAAGTGCGCGCAGGCGGCGTCGAGCGCCATCTGCGTGCCGCGCAGCCGGCCCTCGACGCTGTAGCCGGCGATGTGCGGCGTCGCCAGGTCGACGCGCGCCAGCAGTTCGCGTGATACCAGCGGTTCGCCCTCCCAGGTGTCGAGAAAGACGGCGAGATCGTCGCGCCGCCGCAGGGTCGCGAGCAGCGCCGCGTTGTCGACGACCTCGCCGCGGGCGGCGTTGATCAGCACGCAACCCGGCGTCAACGCGTCGAGTCGATCGGCATCGAGCAGGTGATGGGTCGGATTCGTGCCATCGCGGGTCAGCGGCACGTGCAGGCTGATCAGGTCGCATTCGCGCAGCAGCGCGTCGAGATCTACGTACTCGCGCCTGCGATCGCCGCCGGCGGCGAGCGGCGGATCGCAGCACCGAACCTCGAGGCCGAGCGCTTCGAGTTTGGCCGTGACCCGCGAGCCGACGTTACCGTGGCCGACGATGCCGGCGCGGCGCGCGAACGGATCGAAGTCGCGCCGCGCGGACAACGCGAACAAGCCGGCGATGACATACTCGGCGGCGGCCTCGGCATTGCAGCCGGCGGCGTTGGCGAAGCCGATG
>JAHEKJ010000129.1 GCA_024638385.1 Gammaproteobacteria bacterium
TGTCGAAGAACACCGCGATTCGCTGGCGCGACCCGGCATCCGGCAAGGAATACCGCATCAACATCGTCGACACGCCGGGGCACGCGGACTTCGGCGGCGAGGTCGAGCGCATCCTGTCGATGGTCGACGCGGTGCTGCTGCTGGTCGACGCGGTCGACGGGCCGATGCCGCAGACCCGCTTCGTCACGCAGAAAGCCTTCGCGATGGGCTTCGTGCCGATCGTCGTCGTCAACAAGGTCGACCGCGACGGCGCGCGCCCGCACTGGGTCGTCGACCAGGTTTTCGACCTGTTCGACCGGCTCGGCGCGAACGACGAGCAGCTCGACTTCCCGGTCATCTACGCGTCGGCGCTCGAGGGCTACGCCGGCGAAGACGAGGCCTGCTGCGGCGGCGACATGACGCCGCTGTTCGAGTCGATCGTCGCGCACGTGCCGCCGCCCGAGGTGTCGCTCGACGGCCCGTTCCAGCTGCAGGTCTCGAGCCTCGACTACGACCCCTACAAGGGCTTGCTCGGCATCGGCCGCATTACTCGCGGGCGGGTCCGCCGCAACACCGCGGTCAGGATCGTCGGCGCCGACGGCAGGGTCCGCGACGGCCGCATGATGCAGCTGTTCGGTTTCGACGGGCTCGAACGCGTCGAAACCGACGAGGCGGTGGCCGGCGACATCATTATCTTCTCCGGCATCGAAGAATTGTTCATTTCCGACACTTTGTGCGATCGCGACCACATCGAGGCGCTGCCGCCGCTGACGGTCGACGAGCCCACGGTGAGCATGACCTTCGCGGTCAACAGCTCGCCGTTCGCCGGCCGCGACGGCAAGTTCCTGACCTCGCGCCAGATCGGCGACCGCCTGCGCCGCGAGTGCCTGCACAACGTCGCGCTCGCGGTCGAGCCGATCGCCGGCACCGAGAAATTCCGCGTCTCCGGGCGCGGCGAGCTGCACCTCGGCATCCTGCTCGAGACCATGCGGCGCGAGGGCTACGAGCTGTCGGTGTCGCGCCCCGAGGTCATCGAGCGCGAGATCGACGGCGTGCTCTGCGAACCTTTCGAGCGCCTGACCGTCGACGTCGAGGAAGCTTACCAGGGGCCGATCATGGAAGCGCTGGGCCGGCGCAAGGCCGAACTCGAGAGCATGCAGCTCGACGGCCGCGGCCGCGTGCGCCTCGACTACGTGATCCCGTCGCGCGGCCTGATCGGCTTCCAGTCCGAGTTCCTGACGCTGAGTTCGGGCACCGGCCTGATCTACCACGTGTTCGAACGCTACGCACCGCGCATCGACGGACGCATCGGCCAGCGGCAGAAAGGCGTGCTGGTATCGATCGCGACCGGCAAGGCGCTGGCCTACGCGCTCTACAACCTGCAGGAGCGCGGCCGCCTGCTGATCGGCCACGGCGAGGCGGTTTACGAGGGCATGGTCGTCGGCATCCACAGCCGCGCCAACGACCTCGTCGTCAACCCGCTCAAGGCCAAGCAGCTGACCAACATCCGCGCCGCCGGCAACGACGAAAACCTGGTCCTGACCCGGCCGATCAAGATGACGCTCGAGCAGGCGCTCGAGTTCATCGACGACGACGAGCTGGTCGAGATCACGCCTCATCACATCCGCATCCGCAAGGAATTTCTGCGCGAGCACGAGCGCAAGCGCGCGGCGCGCAGCAGCGCCGCCTGACACCCCCTCGATAATTAGGGGGACAGTTTACCTAACTACCCTAATTTAGTTGCTAAACGAAACTGAATTAAGGTAAACAGGTAAACTGTCCCCCTAATTCGGGGTCGGGCTAAGGTTAGTGTTCGGGCTGCCGACTAAACGGGCATTGCTCTTCGCTGCTTTTCGCCATGACGATGATTCGGCTTTTGCCGCCTGGTCTCGAGCGCCGGCTCGCGCATCGCCGGCCGGCATTCCCGCCGAAAACGACAAAGGATCGCACATGAAAGTCACGCCCTACCTGAAGCTGCTCGCCGAGAAAGGCGGCTCCGATCTCTATTTTTCGACCGGCGCGCCGCCGAGCGCCAAATTCAACGGCGTGATGAAGCCGCTCGGCAAGGAGGCGGCGCGGCCGGGCTGGGTCGATTCGCTGGCGCAGGAAATCATGAGCGACAAGCAGAAGGCCGAGTTCAGGGACAAGCCCGAAATGAACCTCGCGCTGTCGCTGTCCGAGATTGGCCGCTTCCGCGTCAATATCTTCAAGCAGCGCAACGAGGTGTCGATGGTGATCCGAAATATCGTCACCGAGATCCCGAACAAGGACGACCTCGGCCTGCCCGAGGTACTGGCGAAGGTCATCATGGCAAAGCGCGGCCTGATCCTGTTCGTCGGTGGCACCGGCTCGGGCAAGTCGACGTCGCTCGCCGCGCTGATCGATTACCGCAACACGAATTCGAAAGGCCATATCATCACGATCGAAGACCCGGTCGAATACATCCACCCGCACAAGGGCTGTATCGTCAATCAGCGCGAGGTCGGCATGGACACCGACTCGTTCGAGGACGCGCTAAAGAACACCTTGCGGCAGGCGCCCGACGTGATCCTGATCGGCGAGATCCGCGACCGCGAGACCATGGAGCACGCGCTCGCCTTCGCCGAGACCGGCCACCTCGCGATCTCGACGCTGCACGCCAATAACGCCAACCAGGCGCTCGACCGCATTATCAATTTCTTCCCGGAGGAACGCCGCCCGCAGCTCTTGAACGACCTGTCGACCAACCTGCAAGCATTCGTGTCGCAGCGGCTGATCCCGACCGTTGACGGCAAGCGCTGCGCAGCGATCGAAATTCTGCTGAATTCGGGCCGCGTCGCCGACCTGATCAAGCAGGGCGCGGTCACCGAGATCAAGGAGGTCATGCAAAAATCGGAGGCGATGGGCATGCGGACTTTCGATTCGGCGCTCTACCACCTCTATGTTGACGGCAAGATCAGCCTCGAAGAGGCGCTCAAGAACGCCGATGCCGAAAACAACCTGCGGCTGCGGATCGAGCTCGGCGAAAAGGGCGATGCCGCGGCCAGGGTCGCGGACGACGCGTTCGGCGGACTCAGCCTGGTCGAGGAGCCGGAGGAAGAAGACGACGACGCAGCGGCCGAGAATCCCGCGGACCAGTCTGCAAGCTGAGCCTGGCCGACGCCGGTCCCGCCAAATAATTAGGGGGACAGTTTACCTAATTACCTCAATTTAGTGGCCAAACGAAACTGAATTAAGGTAAACAGGTAAACTGTCCCCCTAATTCAGGGTGGTCAGAGGGAGGCCTGGATCTGGCGAACCGGGTCGAGCGCCCGGCCGTGGCGGCGAAACTCGAAATGCACGTGCGAACCGGTAGCGTTGCCGGTGCGACCGACGTGGGCGATGATCTCGCCCTGCCTGACCCGCTGGCCCCGCTTGACGAGGTTGCGGCTGTTGTGGGCGTAGACGGTCTCGACCCCGCGGCCGTGGCTGATGATGACCTTGTAGCCGTAGGCGCCGCGAAAACCCGCGAAGGTGACCCGGCCGGCCGCCGCCGCGCGTATTGGCGTGCCGCGCGGCGCGCGCAGATCGATGCCGGCATGCAGCCGCCCCCAACGGCGACCGTAGCGCGACGACACCCGGTATTTTCGCAGCGGCCAGATGAAATCGGCCGAACGCGGCTGGATATCGTCGTGGGTGAGTTCGTGACCGCCGCCGACGACGCCCGCGTCGCGATCCGGGCGCGGCACCGCCAGGCGCATTCCCGGCGCGAGCTTGCGCGGGCCGACCCACGGGTTCTCGCGGCGCAGGGCTTGCGGCGTGGTTTCGAACGCGAACGCGACCAGGTGGATATTGTCGCCCGGCTGCACGATGTATTCGTTCGGCGCCGGGTCGTCGCTGTAGGGTTGATACGCGGCGCAGGCGCCGAGCGCGATCGCCGACGACAACAGGAAAAGGATTTTCGACACTGGCTGCATGAAATCGGGCGTGTGACGCTCGCTGTTCGACGCACTCGAATGTGGTTCCGCTCGACCGATCCCGGACCGATATCGCGGAAGGCGCCGTCAGTTCGAGTATAGCCGCTGATTCGAATGTGTCCGGATCTCTTTGCATTCGGTCAGTCCGACGATCTACGTCCGACATTGCGGCGCGCCGCCGACAGATCTATCATTCGAGCTTGCCCGATGGCCGCCGACCGCGGCCGGGTAGGCACGGACACGACCGACCTCAAGCGGAGACCACGATCATGAACGCATCCTCCGATTCGAATCCGGCCAGCGGCGAGCCGTTCGAATTTCCCCACGCCCCGGCCGGCTGGCAGCCGAGCGAGGCCGAGCGAATCGCGCGCGACGAGGGACTCGAACTCGGCCCGGATCACTGGCTGTCGCTGCGCTGCCTGCAGGAATACTTCGCCCGCCACGAGGATTCCGACGTCAGGGTCCGGGAGCTCAAGGATGCCCTCGACGAAGCCTTTCACCGCAAGGGCGGCGTGCGCTACCTGCACCGCCTGTTCCCGGGCGGCCCCGTCGCGCAGGGTTGCCGGCTCGCCGGCTTGCCAGTGCCGCCCGGCGCGGTGGACCCGTCGTTCGGCAGCGTGCAGTAAGGCATACACGGAGGATCGCGACGCCGTTCGACGTGCCAGTCCCGCCGGGCCGATTCGGCTATCGAATCCCGGGATAGCTCAGCGTGGCCGACTGGTCAATTATGGATTCCAGGCCGGCAGCCTGGCACTTCAGGTAAGTCGGGAATCGATGGCGGACGTGAATGAAAATCGTTCGTCACCGCCCGCATTTCACACCGGAACCGAAAGCTCCGATTCGATCGACTCGAGGATTTCGTCGTCGCCGAACGGCTTGGCGATGAAACGGCTGACGCCGGCGGCCTCCGCCTGCTGCCGATGCTTGGCCATGTTGCGTGACGTGATCATGATGACCGGCAAATCTCTCCATTCGCTGGTATTGCGAATATAACTGATCAGGTCGAATCCGTTCATGCGCGGCATCTCGAGGTCCGTCAGTACGATATCCGGCGCCTCGGCGCGTAACAGGTTGACGGCCTCCAGTCCATCGCGCGCGAGAACAGCCTGGTAACCGCTGTCGCGGATCAGCTGCGCGAGCGAATTACGCACGCTGAGCGAGTCGTCCACGACCAGGACCTTTGGCAAGCCGACTTCCTCGTCGACTGCCAGCGCGGCGTCGAGTTGCGTGCGATCGAGGCCAGAGTCGCCGTGGGCCTGCAGCATCGCCGCGAGGTCGAGCACAGGCACTACCTCGCCGTTACCGAGCATCGATACGCCGGCGATACCGCTGACCGACTTGACGAAGGCCCCCATGTTCTTGACCACCAGATCGTAACTGGTGACGACGCGCTCGACGACGACGGCAACGACGCCGTCCGCAGTCCGGACCAGCACCACGCTATGCTGGTCGAGGTTGTCGCGCAGATGCCGGTCGGGCTTCCCGACCAGCGCGTTCAGCGTCGTGGCCGGGTAGGTTTCCTCTTCCAGCCGGAAACTCAACTCGTCGCCCGGATTCTCGATGACCCCCGTGCCGGGAGACAGGATCTGGGCCAGCGACAGGGTCGGAATCGCGTAGTGTTTATCCTTGCCGACCCCCGCCAGCAGGCAGTGACTGGTCAGCAGGGTGATCGGCAGGCGCAGCGAGACCAGGGTACCGCCGTCGTCCCCGTCGCCTACTCTCACCGTACCGTTGAGCGCCTTTACGGTGTTGTCGACCACGTCCATGCCGACCCCCCGGCCGGACACCTGGGTGACCCGATCGCTGGTGGAAAATCCGGCGTGCATGATCAGCTTTGCCAGCGTCTCGTCGTCCGGCGTGTCGGCGGCCTCGATCAAGCCGCGTTCGATCGCGGTCTCCCTGATGCGTGCATAATCGAGGCCACGACCGTCGTCGCTGCAATTGACCGCGACGTTGTTGCCTTCCTGGACGAAACCGAGGACGATTCGACCGGCCGGCGGCTTGCCCGCGGCGACCCGCGTGTCGCTATCCTCGATGCCATGATCAACGGCATTGCGCAACAGGTGCATCAACGGGTCGGCGAGCTTGTTCAAGACGTCGTTGTCGAGCAGCAAATCCTGGCCGTGAATGGACAGTTCGGCCTGTTTGCCGGTCGCGCGGCAGGCCTGGCGAACGGCGCGCTGCAGGCGCGACGCGATGTTACTCACCGGGACCAGGCGCGTCGTCATGACCATTTGCTGCAATTCCTTGCTCAGGCGTTGCTGCTCGAGAAACAGCGAATCGAGTTCGTAGACTTCTTCGGCAAACCCGCGCAGTATCTCGCGCGAGTCGGCAACCGACTCGATGTACGCGTAGGTCGCGCTGTAGAGTTCGTCGTATTCGTCCATCTCCAGGGCATCGAACTTGCCGTCGCTGCCGGCGGCCGCGCCGCGGTGCCTGGTCGCCATGCCGCGCACGCTGACGAGATTTTCGAGCTCGTAGCGCAGCTGCTGCATGTGCCCGTCGTTGTTGCGAATCAGCTTGTCCCCGTCCTCGAGCCGATTCAGGCGTTCCTGGATCTGGCCGGCGGTTATCGCGGACTCGCTGACGATGCGGAAAATATTGTCGATCAGCCTGAGCGGCACTCGAACGATTTCGTCGCCGGTGGTCGCGGCCGCCTGCGCCGACTGCGCGCCACCGCGCCGCTCCGGCAGCAAAGGATCGCTTGCGTCCGCTCCGGGCTGCCCCGCGGCGTCGGCGGCCGGGCGCGCTGCATCGGCATAATCGGCCGCGCGCATGTCGCCGCCGTCGACCCGGTTGGCCCAGTCGAGGACGTCCTGCAATACCCGCTGCGCCTCCGCCGGCGGTGGAGTCAGCCCCTGCAAGGCCTCGATCATCGACTCGATCAGGTCGCTGGCCTCCTGCATCGTATTGGCCAGCGGCGGCGGCGGTCGAATTTCGTGGCGGGCGATATACTCGAGGATATCCTCGAGGTGATGGGCGAGACTGGCGATGCCCCGGACGCCTATCAGGTTGCCGGAACCCTTCAGGGTATGCGCGATACGCTGGGCGGCCTCGATATTCCGCTGGACATCTTCGCCCCGATTGATCGCCGCGGTCAGGGCCGACAGGGCCTCGGCATGGCCGGGGCTCTCGGCGAAGAATGCGTCGACCAGTTCGGGACTGGCATCGGCGGACATTTCGAGGGCCACGTCGTCCGCCGTCGCCTCGATATCACGGGCTTCGACGACGAAGTCGCTGCGGACTTCGATCGATCTGGCCAGGCCCTCGATCAGCGTCCGTTGGTCGCGATAGGAGACCGGCTCGGGCCAGGCTTCGGTTTCGAGGTAGTCGACGAGCGCGAGGCACCGGCCGTCGTCTTCGGGGTTCAGCAAATGCTCGATAACGAACGCGGGCCAGCCGCGCAGGATTTCGATCGCTTCGCCGCGTTTACCGTCGTCGAGTTTCGCCATCAGGTCGAGATTGCGGGTCACGAAGCCACAGACGAAGGCAAGTCCCTGCAAATCGAGCTCACCGGCGACGGTTGCGACCCGGCCGAGAATTTCGAGATAGGCCTCGACCAGCCGCGCCGACGCCGAGCCCGGTTCGGCCGCGGCCAGCCGTTGCGCGAGTTCGTCGAGCTGCGGGCCGATCTCGCGCAATTCGAACGCAAGCATGCCGAGCAGGTCGTCATCGGCGATCTCCGGCGGCGTTTCGCCGGCCACCGGGTCATCGGCGCGCATGCCGGGGATCGCGATCACGGATTCATCCGCCAGTGGCAGGGATTCGGGCCCATCCCCATCGCTATCCGCCAGCAGCGGCAACAGGCTTTCGCCAAGCTCCGCCGGCAAGGGTTCGAGTAATGCGCGGGCGAATGCCGCGGCGGGCGCTTCCGCATAGATCCGCGCGTCGGCGCACCAGTCGAGCAATCGCGCGGCAAATCCGGTGCCGATTTCAGTCTCGTCGTTGGCGAGATGCGCAAGCATCGCGTCGGTCACCAGGTACAGGTTGCCCTGGCCGGCCCGTTCGCAGGCCCGCAGGATGTTTTCGAGATGACCCGAGCAGGTCTGGCGAAACGCGTCGTCGCTCGCCGCGCCATCCTCGCCGAGGACGTTCGCGAGATCCGCGTGGACCTGCTCGAGCAGCGTCAGCAGCAGGTCCGGATTATTAGCCTTGTCGTCTGTCATGAAATCGCCGATTCACCGTCAGGAGTCTGGTCGCAAGCACAAACCCGGCGGCACGCGGGACGGGCCACCGGTAGCCGTGCGATCACGAGGCCTCGGGCAGCTTGAACACATTGACCGAAGCGAGCAGTTGTCGCGAGAAAGACACCAGATTGTTCGTCTGGTCGGCCTGCAGTTTGATCTCGGCGTTGGTTTCCTCGGTACTCTTTTGCGCCTGCTCTGTCTGCGTGCGCAACACCTTGCTGAACTGGGCCTGCATGATCGAGCGCTTGGCGATCTGCTCTACCGAATTGACCAGCTCGGCGGTAGTCTCCTGGGTGACCCGCATCTTGTAGCCGGTTGCCTCCGCCAGCTCGCTCCCCTCGACGACCTGGGTAATAGCCTTGTTCATCGCCGCCATGGTTTCCGCGGTTTCCGCCTGGATGTTGTTGATCAGGCCTGCGATCACCGACGTCGAGTCGCGCGACGACTCGGCCAGCCGCTGGACTTCGTTCGCGACCACCGCGAAACCGCGGCCCGCATCGCCCGCCGCGGCGGCCTGCATCGATGCGTTCAGCGAAAGAATATGCGTGCGTTCGGCGATGTTGTTGATGATCTCGACCACGCCGGTGATTTCCTGGGAACGCTCGCCGAGGCGCTTGATGCGCTTCTCGGTTTCGGCAATCGTCTCGCGAATTTCGTTCATACCCCGGGCCGTCAGGGCTACGGCCTCGAGTGCCTCCCCGGTCGACGCGGTCGCCCGGGTGGCGATGTCGTTACTCTCCTTCGCCTGCCGCGCGATCAGGACCATGGCCTGCGACGCCTCGTCGAGCTTGGTCATCGTATCCTCGATGATCTGGCGCTCGTCGTCGGCGAGCCGGTTGATCTTGCTGCCCTGGTTTTCGACCATCGAAGCCGTGTCGGCCACCTGGTTCGAAATCTGCCGGATTTGCCCCAGCACCCGGGCGGTTTCGGTCGTCAGCATGTTCATCGCGTCGGCCACCGGCCCGGTCACGTCTTCCGCGACCGGCACGTTCACGGTCAGGTCGCGGTTGCTGAGTTCGGACACCGCTTCGAGCAGCATGATGACCGAGTTGTTGAGTTTCTCGTTGTCTTCCGACGCGCGGCTCATCGACGATACCCGCTCGTCGAGCAT